>DATBCR010000634.1:0-2908 GCA_036270375.1 Pseudonocardiaceae bacterium
TGGCGCGACATCGGCCGGCAGCAACGCCCGCAGGTCCGCGACAAGCGGCACCACCGGCGAGGCGTCAAGAGCGGCCCGGCGGGCCAGACCGGCGACGTCGAACAGTTCCACCCGGCAGTGCTCGGCGATCAACTTCCCTGCCGCGGCAGGGATCCGGCCGGTCGCCGAGGCGGCACCCGCCAGTGCCGCCTCGACGTCCAGCAGCGCCGCCAGCCAATCCGGGCGGGCACCGAACATGGTGTCCAACAGACCGTCAGACATCGAAGAAGACCGTTTCCGCATCGCCCTGCAGGTGAATGTCGAACCGGTATCCGGTGTGCGTCCGGACCGCGACCAACGTGCCGCGCCGGGCCGGATCGATCGTGCGCAGCACCGGATCGGCCGTGTTCGCCGCCAAGTCCGGGAAGTAGATCCGGGTGACGAGGCGGCGCAGCAGGCCGCGCGCGAACACCGACACGTCGAGGTGTGGCGCTTCGAGATCGCCGTTCCGGTCCGGCTGGGCGGGCGGCGGCACGGTGTAGATCCCGTACCAGCCATCGGATGTGGTCGGGCAGCGGCCGAAACCGCGATGGCCGTCCGGCCCGACCTGCCACGTCTCGATCAGCGCGTCCGGCACCGGTTCGCCGGCCCCGTCGTAGACATGGCCGTCGATCAGGACCGCACCGGGTGCGTCCCGCGCCGATGCGAACGGGCCGTCCGGCCACGGCAGCACGATGTGCAGGAACGGTCCGACGGTCTGCGACGGCGTCAGGTCAGTCATGGTGGTCCGCCGACGTCTCGAACGGTGTGCTCCGCGTGCCGCGCAGCACAAGGTCGAACTCGAATGCCAAAGCCCAGTCCGGTTGGGTGGCGGCCAGATCGAAATGCGCGATCAGCCGTTCCCTTGCCAGCGGTTCGGGGACGGCGTTGAAGATCGGGTCGAACGGCAGCAGCGGATCGCCGGGGAAGTACATCTGGGTCACCAACCGCTGCGTGAACGCCCGCCCGAACAGCGAGAAGTGGATGTGCGCCGGCCGCCACGCGTTGGGATGGTTGCCCCACGGATACGCGCCGGGCTGGATGGTGGTGAAGCGGTACCGGCCCTGCTCGTCGGTGCTGGTGCGGCCGGCGCCCGCGAAGTTCGGGTCGATCGGGGCCGGCCAGTTGTCGCTCGCGTGCCGGTACCGGCCGGCCGCGTTCGCCTGCCAGATCTCGACGAGCGTGTTCGGCACCGGCCGGCCGTCGTCCTCAAGTACCCGCCCGTGCAGGATGATCCGCTGGCCGAGCGGCTCATCGGCGAACTGCCGGGTCAGGTCACCGTCGCCCGGCCCGATCCGGTCCGCGCCGAAAACCGGCGCGGTGACCTCGGTCAGATTCTGGGGCAGGACAACCAAAGGCTGCTTCGGCGCGCGCAGGATGTTCGACCGGTAAGCCGGATAGCTGACCGGCGGATGGACTCCGTCGGCCGGCTCGAACAGCGGCAGGTTCATCGAAGCGACACTCCTCTCACGCGATTGCCTGGCGTGCCCGGCCGGCCTGGAGTTCCCGCAGCACAAGCAGTTCGGCCTCGGTCGGCGGCGTGGTCACGGCCAGCGGCTCGCGCACGAGCAACGGCCATCCCGTGGCCGCCATGGCCTGCTCGACGGTGGCGCCCGGATGCAGACGCGTCAGCACCAGTTCGCACGTCTCCGGATCCGGTTCCAGGATCCCGAGATCCGTGATCACCATCCGGGGTCCGGCGCCGCGCAGCCCGAGCCGTGCCCGATCCCCCGGCCCGGCACCATGCCCGACGCTCGTCACGAAGTCCACCCGCTCGACGAAAGCCCGCCTGCTCTGCCGGACGACGACCACCACCTCACGGCAGGACGCGGCGATCTCTGGCGCACCACCGGCGCCGGGCAGCCGAACCGTCGGATTGGCGTAGTCGTCGCCGACGACGGTGGTGTTGATGTTGGCGAACCGGTCCAGTTGCGCCGCGCTCAGAAAGCCGACGTCCACCCGGCCGGGCTGCAGCCAGTAGTTGAACACCTCGGGGACACCGACCACCGAGTCCGCGGTCTCGGCGAGCACACCGTCCCCAATGGACAGTGGTAGATGGTCCGGTTTGGCACCGATCGTGCCGGACTCGTAGATCAGCACGAGACCCGGCGCGTGCGTGCGCCGGGCCAGGTTCGCCGCCGCGGACGGCAGGCCGATGCCGACGAAGCACACGATGCCGTCGTGCAGCGCCCGCGCCGCCGCGATGGTCATCATCTCGTCGCTCGTCCACTCCGCCACGGCCTACTCGCTCCCCACTCCGGTGACGTGACTGCCGAGCCAGCCGATGAACGTGTCCCGGTCCCGGCTGATCGCGTCCCACGCCTGGTAGTAGTCATTGTCGCGGACCGAATAACCGTCCGCATACGACGGATACGACCCGCCGGGCACCACGGCGATCCGGCTGACGACCCAGTTCGGCAGCACGACCGTGCCCGGCCGAGGCTCGAACTCGTCGACCACCTCCTCCACCGTGACCAGCGACCGCCGCGCGGCCAGCACGGCCTCCTTCTGCACGCCCGTGATGCCCCACATCCGGACGTTGCCGGCCCGGTCGGCCTGCTGCGCATGAATCACCGTCACGTCGGGTGTCAGCGCGGGCACGGCGGTCAGCACCTCGCCGGTGAACGGACAGGTCACGGGCTTGATATTGGGCGTGTGGTGGACGAGGTCGGTGCCGGTGTAGCCGCGCAGCACGGCGAACGGGAGGCCGGACGCGCCGGCGACGTAGCGGTTGGCCATGCCGGCGTGGCTGTGTTCCTCCAGTGCGAGCGGCGTCGGCCAGCCGTGCTGCACGGCGTCTCGGAACCGGTGCAGTGAGCCGACGCCCGGGTTGCCGCCCCACGAGAACACCAGCCGGGACGCGCAGCCGGCGCCGATCAACTGGTCGTAG
>DATBCR010000635.1:0-10442 GCA_036270375.1 Pseudonocardiaceae bacterium
GAACAAGCTCAGCGCGGCGCAACAGGCCAAACTGCGCTCCCAGGGCGTACAGGGCGTGTTCATCGCACCGGCCGGCATCCGAGGCGCGGCGATGACCATCGCACTGGCACAGCGCGGCAAGCCGTACGTGTGGGCGGCCGCCGGACCGGGCAGTTTCGACTGCTCCGGCCTGGTGATCTACGCCTACGCACAGGCCGGAATGTCGGGCCTGCCGCACTCAAGCTCCCAGCTGTCCACGCTGGGCGTCGCCGTGTCGCGGGCCAATCTGCAGGCCGGCGATCTGGTCTTCTTCGGCAGCCCTGTGCATCACGTCGGCATTTATGTCGGCAGTGACCTGATGGTCGACGCACCGGACTTCGGCCAGGTGGTCCAGGTCCAGCAACTGTTCAACGGCTACAGCGGCGCCCGCCGCCTCGGTCCCTGACCAGCGTTCTCGTGTGAGACCGGACCGGCCGGCACCGCACAGGTGCCGGCCGGTCCGTCGTCCGGAGATCCCGCTACCGTGGTTCGGTGCGTCGGACCC
This sequence comes from Pseudonocardiaceae bacterium, assembly GCA_036270375.1. Taxonomy (GTDB): domain Bacteria; phylum Actinomycetota; class Actinomycetes; order Mycobacteriales; family Pseudonocardiaceae; genus DATEPR01. The sequence continues at coordinate 524 of DATBCR010000635.1, forward strand.
TGCTGGTGACCAATGATTTTCCGCCCCGGCCGGGTGGCATCCAGAACTACCTGCACACCCTCGCCAGGCACCTGCCGGCCGACGACCTCGTGGTGTACGCCCCGGCCTGGCAGCGCGGCGCCGAGCCGCACCCGGCCTTCGACGCGCGGCAACCGTTCACCGTCTACCGGCATCCGACTTCTCTCATGTTGCCCACTCGGGACGTGGCCCGCCGGGCCGCCGAGATCCTGCGCACCGAGCGCTGCGAGGCGGTCTGGTTCGGCGCGTCCGCACCGCTTGCCCTGCTCACCCCGCACCTGCGCAGGGCGGGCGCGACCCGTGTGCTGGCTAGCACGCACGGCCACGAGGTCGGCTGGTCCATGCTGCCGGCGGCCCGCCAAGCGTTGCGCCGCATAGGTTCCACCGTCGACGTGCTGACGTTCGTCAGCCGCTACACCCGCTCCCGGTTCGCCGCCGCGTTCGGGCCGATGGCCGCCCTCGAGTACCTGCCGCCGGGCGTGGACACCGACCTGTTCCGGCCCGATCCGACGGTCCGCGTGCAACTGCGTGCCCGGTATGGGCTCGGTGACCGGCCGACTGTGGTGTGTGTCTCACGGCTGGTGCCGCGCAAGGGCCAGGACATGCTGATCCGCGCCATGCCGCTGGTCCGCCGCCACGTCCCCGACGCGGTGTTGCTGCTGGTCAGCGGCGGCCCGGACCGCGCCCGACTGGCCGGCCTCGCCGCCACGACCGGCGTCGCCGAGCACGTCGTGTTCACCGGATCGGTGCCGTGGGCCGAACTGCCGGGGCACTACGCGGCCGGCGACGTGTTCGCCATGCCCAGCCGGACCAGGGGCGGCGGCCTTGACGTCGAGGCGTTCGGCCTCGTCTATCTCGAAGCGTCCGCCACCGGTCTCCCTGTGGTGGCCGGGCGCTCCGGCGGCGCCCCGGAAACCGTGCGCGACGGCGTGACCGGCCACGTCGTGGACGGCCGCCGGCTGTCCGAACTGGCCGAGGTGCTGACCGGCCTGCTCACCGACCACGAGCTGGCCGCCAAGCTCGGCGGCGCCGGCCGCGAATGGGCAGTGGACTCCTGGGGCTGGCCGGCACTGGCCGACCGCCTGCGCCGCCTGCTGGACGCGTAGGGAACCGCGCAATCTTGTCGTACGTTGCGGGAGTATCTACATCCACCGTGGTATGCCGAGAATCGCACGCAGGTTGATGCGGGCACGGCGCCCGAGAGGGCACCATGGTGTATGTCGTCCGATGCGGAGGGGTACGCCATGACAAGTGCGGATGCGATGCGTGCCTCGGACAACGACCGCGAACGTGTCGTGCAGGCGCTGCAGGAGCAGGTGGGCGAGGGCCGCATCACGCTGTCCGAGTTCGAGCAGCGCAGCACCGAGGCGTACGCCACCGCCAAGACCGTCGGCGACCTGCGCGAACTGACGCGTGACCTGCCGGTCGACCCGCTCGCGCCGCCGAAGCCGGCCGCCGGGCCGACAGACCCGTGGCAGCATCCGTATCCGATGCCGGCCATACCGCCGTGGGCGCAGCGCACCTTCCCGGCCAACCACCCCTACGGCGGCCAGGTGCAGTACCGGCGGGTGCACCCGGTGCGCATCGCCGCTGCGGCGATGATGACGTTGTGGCTGGTCACGGCCGTGGTCGGTGCGGTGTTCCACGTCTTCGTGTTCCCGCTGCCGCTGCTGTTCATCGCGTTCATCCTGCTGCGCAACGGCCGCCGCCGCTTCCGGTAAAGCCCTCAAAGCCCTTTGGGCCCCTGGAGCCCAGGTCAGGCGTAGATCGCGGCGATGTCGTCCGCGTACGCCTTGGCGATCACGGACCGGCGCAGCTTCAGGCTGGGCGTCATCTCGCCGCCCTCCTCGGTGAAGTCCACCGGCAGCACCCGGAACTTGCGGATCGACTCGGCCTTGGACACCGCACCGTTCGCCGCGTCGACGGCCGTCTGGATCTCCGCCACCAGGTCCGGGTCGTCCGCGAGATCGGCCACGGTCGCGCCGCCCGGCTTGCCGTGCTGGGTCTTCCAGGCCGGGAAGAACTCCTCGTCGATGGTCACCAGCACGCCGATGAACGGCATCTGGTCGCCGACCACCATGCACTGGCTGATCAACGGATTGGCCCGCAGCCGGTCCTCGAGAACAGCGGGGGAGACGTTCTTGCCGGCTGCTGTGACGATTATCTCCTTCTTCCGGCCGGTGATCCGCAGGAAGCCGTCATTGTCCAGTTCGCCCAGATCCCCGCTGTGGAACCAACCTTCCACAACGGACTCCTTGGTGGCCTCATCGTTGTTCCAGTAGCTGCCGAACACCACGGCACCGGAGATCAGAATCTCGCCGTCGTCCGCGATCCGCACCGACGTGCCGGCCACCGGGCGGCCGACCGTGCCGACGCGCAGCGCGGCCTGGGTGTTCACGCAGGCCGCCGCGCTGGTCTCGGTGAGGCCGTAGCCCTCGAGCACCGGCACGCCGACGCCACGGAAGAAGTGCGCGAGCCGTTCGCCGAGGGGTGCGCCGCCGGACACCGCCGCGATGCAGCGCCCACCGAGCGCGGCCCGCAGCTTGATGTACACCAGCCGGTCGAACAACGCGTGCCGCACCCGCAGGCCGAGCCCGGCGCCACCGGTGTCCCGCGCCTGGCTGAACGCGACCGCGGTCGCCTCGGCCGCGTCGAAGATCTTGCCCTTGCCCTCGCTGTGTGCCTTCTGCTTGGCGCCGTTGTAGACCTTCTCGAACACCCTCGGCACGGCGACCACGAACGTGGGCCGGAACGTGCCGAGGTCGCGGACCAGGTTCTGCACGTCCGCCGTGTGCCCGATCGTGAGCCGGGCGTACACGCAGGTCAGCGCGAGCGCCCTGGCCAGCACGTGCGCCAGCGGCAGGAACAGCAGCAGCGAGCTGCCGGCCCGCATGATCTCCGGGAACGCGGTGACCGCGGCCTGCACCTCCGACAGCAGGTTCCGGTGGGTCAGCACGCAGCCCTTGGGTCGCCCGGTCGTGCCCGATGTGTACACGATGGTGGCGGTCTCGTCCGCGGTGACCGAGCGACGGCGGTCGTGCACCTGCTGATCGGTGACGTCGGCGCCGAGCGCGGTCAGCTCGTCCACGACACCGGGCGCGTCACTGGCCGCCGGGCCGTCGATCTGCCACACGTGGCGCAGCTCACCGAGCCGGTCGACGAGGCTGTCCAGCACGCTGCGGTGTGCCGCGGTCTCCACGATCACCGCGCGGGCACCGGAGTCGGACACGATCCACTCGACCTGCTCGGCCGACGACGTCTCGTAGACCGGCACGGTGACCCCGCCGGCCGCCCAGACGGCGAAGTCCAGCAGCGTCCACTCGTAGCGGGTCTTGGACATCAGGCACACCCGCTCGCCGGTCCGCAGACCCACCGCGATCAGGCCTTTCGCCACGGCGAGCACCTGCGCGGCGAAGTCCCTCGCGGTCAGGTCGACCCAGGTGCCGTCCAACCGACGCTGAAAGCTCACCGCGTCGCCGAAGCGTTCCGCGTTGGCCCAGACCATGTCGGTGAGGTTTTCATCGTCGGTGACCGGGCTGGTCGCCGGGACGGTGAATTCGCGCACGTCAACCTCCGTGCCATGAAATGTTACCGGTGGGAAACTTAGCGTGTGCCCGCTGTCGACACCAGAGCCGCGACCGGCGCGTCCCCGATCGTCCGGCCGCCCGGTGCCGACGACACCCGCGCTCGTGGCATTCTGCACCGCGTGCCAGCCGTTGACATCGTGGACGAGACGTTTCTGGTCGTGCCGCCCAAGATCGTCGCGTCCGCGTTCGCCGATCCTTCTTCCTGGCGCCGGTACTGGCCGGACCTCACCCTCGCGGTCTACGCCGACCGGGGCGACGAGGGCCTGCGCTGGACCGTGCGCGGCGCGCTGGTCGGCACGATGGAGGTGTGGCTGGAACCGGTGCTCGACGGCACTGTCCTGCACTACTTCCTGCGGGCCGAAACGGCGGTGCCGGTGCCGCCGCGAGCCGCCGAGCGGGAACGTCGCCGCAGGCAGCTGGCGGCGAAGCGGATCGCGTTGGAACTCAAGGCGATCCTCGAGGACGGCCGGGCGCCCGGCTGCCCGCCCGGATAGCCCATCCGGCGCGTGCGCTGGCCGTAGTGTCGACGCATGCGGGTGCACGTGGTGTCCGACGTTCACGGCAATGCCGACGCCCTGGCCAGGGCGGGTGACGGCGCGGACGCGCTGGTCGTGCTGGGCGACCTGCTGGACTTCGTGGACTACCACGACCATTCCAAGGGAATCCTCGGGCAGGTGTTCGGCGCGGAGAAGGTCGCCGTGTTCGCCGAACTGCGCCGCAACCGGCAGGCCCACGGCCTGGCGACGTACGCCCACTCGCTGTGGGCCGGCCTTGCCAACGCCGCCGACGTGGTCGAGGAGGCCATCCGGGACCAGTACGCGGCACTGTTCGCCGCGATGACCACACCGACCTACGCCACCCCCGGCAACGTGGACGTGCCGTCACTGTGGCCTGAGTACGCCGGCAGCGGCATCCATGTGCTGGACGGCCAGACCGCTCGGGTCGGCGGGCTGGTGTTCGGCTTCGTCGGCGGCGCGCTGCTCGCCCCCGGCGCGAAACTGCGGCGCGCCGGCGTGTGGATGCCGTACCTGCGCACGACGGAGGACTTCGACGCGTCGGTCGCCGGACTGGGACCGGTGGACGTGCTGTGCAGTCACATCCCGCCCGCCGTGCCCGAGCTGAGCTACGACGTGGTGGCGCGGCGGGCGGAGTTCTCGTCGACGGCCCTGCTGGCCGCGATCCACCGGTACCGCCCGATATGGTCGCTGTTCGGCCACGTGCACCAGCCGCTGGCCGCACGGACCCGGATCGGGCGCACCGAATGCGTCAACGTCGGGCATTTCAAACGGACCGGCGCGCCCTACGTGCTGCGGTGGTGACTGGGGCGCGCGCCGTTCCGGGGCCGCCTGGCACACGTCGGTGCCCGCTGCCGGTAGCCTCCCGGCATGGCCGACGAGTCCACCCAGTCCATCGTCATCGACGCGCCACCTGAGCGGATCATGGCGGTCATCGCGGATTTCGCCGCTTATCCCGAGTGGACCAACGCGGTCAAGCAGACCGAGGTGCTCACCGAGGGTTCGGACGGCCGGGCCGAACAGGTCCAGTTCACACTGGACGCCGGGCCGATCAAGGACGTCTACACGCTGGCCTACGAGTGGTTCCCCAACCACGGCGGGATGAGCTGGCACCTGGTCAAGGGGCAGATGCAGCGCTCACAGAAGGGCAGCTACGTCCTGGTGCCGAAGGGTGAGAGCACCGAGGTCACCTACACGCTGGCCGTGCAGCTGGTCATCCCGCTGCTCGGCCTGCTGCGCCGCAAGGCGGAGAAGGTGATCATGGACACCGCCCTGAAGGAGCTGAAGCGCCGGGTGGAACACGGCGGCGGCTGACATGCGGGTCCTGCTGTTCACCGGCAAGGGCGGCGTCGGCAAGACCACCCTGGCCGCGGCGACCGCCGCCCACCTCGCCGCGACCGGCCGCAAGACCCTCGTCGTGTCCACGGATCCGGCTCACTCCCTCGGCGACGCGCTCGGTGTGCCGTTGGACGGCGATCCGGTTGAGCTGACCGGCTCGGTGGACGGCCTGTTCGCAAGTCAGCTCGACGTCCGGCGGCTGGTGGACGGCAACTGGGAGCAGTTGCGGACCCAGCTCCGGACGTTGCTGTCGGGGGCGGGGGTCGACGAGTTGGCGGCCGAGGAACTGACGGTGCTGCCCGGTGTCGAGGAATTGCTCGCGCTGTCGGAGGTGTATCGACTGGCGGCGGCCGGGCCGTGGGAGGTTGTCGTCGTCGACTGCGGCCCGACGGCGGAAACCCTTCGGCTGCTTGCACTTCCGGAGGCGTTGGCCGGCTATGTCGAGCGGTTGTTCCCCACCCACCGTCGGGTGGTGCGGGGGTTGCTCGCCGGGTTGGCGGGGGCGCGTCAGGTGGACCGGTGGGATGCGGCGGCGGATGCGCTTGGCCGGTTGGCGGAACGGCTGGCGGCGTTGCGCGCGGCACTCGGCGATCGGTCGCGGACCACTGTTCGGTTGGTGACGACGCCGGAGCGGGTGGTCGCGGCGGAGACCATGCGGACGTTGACCGCGCTCGCCGTGCAGGGAATCCAGGTCGACGGGTTGATCGCGAATCGTTTGGTGCCGGTGTTCGGGCCGAGGCGCGGCGCGTCCGCGGTGTGGCTGCACACACGGCGGGACGAGCAGCGGGCGGTGCTGGCCGAACTGGCGGCGGCCGGCCTGCCGGTGCGCACGGTGCCACATCTGGCCGTGGAACCGATCGGGGGTGCGGCGCTGCGGGAGCTGGCGGCGGAACTGTACGGGGACGCCGATCCGCTTGGTGATTCCGTTGCGGCGACGCCATTGCTGACGGTGTCCGGCGGTGGGGTCGGGCTCGACGGGCGGTACGAGCTGCGGATCGCGGTGCCATTGACCGATGACGCCGATGTGGACCTGGCAAGGGTCGGCGACGACCTGGCGTTGACGGTGGACGGCCGGCGTCGAGTGGTCGGGTTGCCTTCTGTGTTGCGGCGGTGTCAGGTGACCGGCGCGGATGTCGACGCTGGGGGAGTGGTGGTGCGGTTCCGGCCGGACCCGACACTGTGGCCACGATCCAGCGACGAGTGAGTCGCCCGCCGCGGTGCGCCGGCGGCCACGTCGAGCCGACCGCGATAATGGACCGATGAGCACGCCGCCGAACAGCCAGGACGATGCGGTCGGAGATCCGCCGCTGCCTGGAGCCCGTCTCGCCGAGGAGTTGCGGCTGCTGTTGGACGCACTCGCGGAACGGGCCCAGCCGATGCTGAACCGTCTGGCGGCCGAGCCGACCGGCCAAGACGGCGAACACACCCCGGCAACGTGCGGCTGGTGCCCGGTCTGCGCCGGTTTGGCCGTGCTGCGGGGAGAACGCCCCGAGTTGGCGGTTCGGGCGGCGGAACACGCGGCCGGCTTGCTCGCGGTGTTGCGCGGTGCCCTGGCCGACCGTGCGCCCACACCACAGCAGCCACCGGAATCGCCGTCGGAGGAACAGCGGGTACAGCACATCCCGGTGCGACGACGCGGGGATGACGGCGAGTGCTGACCATCGGCGTCGACGTCGGGGGAACGAGCGTCCGGGCCGGCGTGGTCGATTCACACGGGGATGTGCTCGATCTCACCAGGGCCGGCACACCGAGCGGCCAGGCCGCGCTCGAGGACGTCATCGTGGAAGTGATCCGTGAGCTGACCGGACGGCATCGGGTCAGCGCGATCGGACTGGCGGTCGCCGGTTTCGTCGCTGAGGACCGTCGAACGGTCCGGTTCGCGCCACATCTGGCATGGCGGCAAACTCCGGTCGCGGACCGCATTTCCACGCGAGTCGGACTGCCGGTGGTACTGGAACACGACGCGAATGCCGCCGCCCTCGCGGAGCACCGGTTCGGCGCGGCACGGGGGAATGGCGTCGCGGTACTGGTCGCATTGGGAACCGGTATCGGTGGTGCGTTGTTGGTGGAGGGCAAGCTTTTTCGTGGCGCTTACGGGGTGGCGCCGGAGCTGGGCCATTTGACTCTGGTGCCGGACGGCCGGCCGTGCCCGTGCGGAAAGAAGGGTTGTTGGGAACGGTATTGCAGCGGAACGGCGTTGGCGACGACCGCGATCGAGCTGCTGGCACGGTATCCGGGCGCGTCGACGTTGCTGGCACGTGAGTCGGCCGCCGATTCACGAACGGTGACCGGCCGACGGGTGGCAGCGGCGGCACGAGACGGCGATCCGTTGGCGGAACGGGCAATGGCCGACCTGGCACACTGGCTGGGCCAGGGCCTTGCGCTGGTGGCGGACCTGTACGACCCGGAGGTGGTGGTAATCGGCGGCGGAGTGTCGGAGTCGTCACCGTTGTTTCTCGACGAGGCAAGAGAACATTACGCGACAATGGTCACCGGCGCCGGGCATCGCCCACTGGCCCGAATCCGAACCGCGCAACTGGGCGACGACTCGGCAATCGTGGGAGCCGCCACACTGGCCGCGGAATCGGTGGGCCCAATGGCCCGAATCGGCCTGATCGGCCACGCGTCCCGCCGACGTTAGAGCTGGGCGCCGTCATCCCAGCCGGAGTCCGGTGGCGGGCCTTGGCGCATTCGCAGGATCAGCCAGCCGATGCCGGCCGCCATGGACACCAGCGACAGCGGCGTAGCCACGCGCGGCTCCAGACCAATCAACTGTGGACCGGCCAACAACAGAATCCCCACCGCCAGCAACAGAATGCCGAACACCGTGCCCGCACGCAGTCTTGGCAACGGCGGCGGCTCCGGCGGAACGTAATGCGCATCCTCCTCGGCGGCAACCGCGTCCTCCCACGTGACGTCCGGCACCCGCCACCCGATGGGATCCGTATCGGCCCGGTTTATCGGATCGGTCTGGTCCTTCTGCTGAGGTGCGGGCGCAGGCTTGGGATCAGCCTCAGCCCCAGGGCCGAACCGCTCCCGCTCGTCCTCGTCGACGACCGCCGCTCCCAACCCCTCGCGTTCCAGGTCAGCGACGATTTCGGCGAATGCCGCGTCGACATCCTCCGGACCGTCCGAGCCGCCCGGCCGCCTGGTCACGTCCCCTCCCTCGGCCACTACTCCACCGGCTGCCCAGTTCGTTCCCGATGCACCCTGTTCGCGAACTCGACGCTGGCGTCGAAGATCGTGTCCGCGTCGTTGTCCAGCGTCGCAACGTGATAGCTGTCCGGCAGCACCACCTCGCGAACGTCCGACGACCGGACACACGTCAGGATGGTCTTCGCGTTCACCGGCTCCACAACGTGATCCTCCGCGGAACGCAGTAACAGCAACGGTTGGTCGATCCGCGGGAGGTCGCCTCGCACCACCTGCCACAGCTTGCTCAGGCTGGCCGCCGCACGCAACGGAAGTCGGCGATATGCCAGCTCCGTCATCCCAGGCTTCTTGATGTCGTTGGAGATTCCGGGCATCGCGGGCACGATCTTCGACAGCAGCGGCAAGAACGTGGCGTCCCTGCGCTCCGTCATCACCGACGGGTTCACCAGCACCAGTCCCGCCACCTCCGAGCCGTGCCGCTCGGCCAGCCGCAACGCGAGCGTCCCACCCATCGACAGGCCGAACACGAACGCCGACCGGCAGCGCTCGACCAGCTCACCGAACGTCTGTTCCACCTCGCGATACCAGTCCGGCCACGCCGTCCGGTTCATCTCCTGCCAAGTCGTCCCGTGGCCGGGCAGCAGCGGGCATATCACCGTGAAGCCGGCGTCCGCCAGCCGCGCGCCCCAGGGCGCCATGCTCTGCGGCGAGCCGGTGAAACCATGACACAGCAGCACACCGATCTCACCCGATCCCTCGTGGGTGAACGGTTCCGCGCCGGGCAGGATGGGCACCGTGACCCTCCTGGGGTCCGATCGGTTGTGGCCCGCCAATCGTCGCACGGACACCGCCGCGATGGGCGACGCAGTTGGCGGCATGGCCGTTGTGCCAGGTAGACGCGGTTCGTAGGCTGACCGTGACGCGGCACACATACCGTCGGCGGACGGTGAGGAGGCTGGCCACCAGGTGATGTACTGGTTGATGAAGTACGTGCTGCTCGGTCCACTGCTGAAGCTGGTGTTCCGGCCCAAGGTCACCGGCGCCGAGCACATCCCGGCCACCGGCGGCGTGGTGCTGGCAAGCAACCATCTCGCGGTCGCCGACTCGTTCTTCCTGCCACTGGTGGTGTCCCGCCGGGTGACGTTCCTGGCGAAACGGGAGTACTTCACCGGCACCGGGATCAAGGGCCGACTGAAGCGGTGGTTCTTCGCCGGCGTCGGGCAGGTGCCGATCGACCGGTCCAGCGGCGCCGCCGCGCAGGCGGCGCTGGACACCGGGGTCCGGCTGCTGACCGAGGGCTCGATGCTG
>DATBCR010000636.1:0-13507 GCA_036270375.1 Pseudonocardiaceae bacterium
GATCACCGAACAGCCGTCGGTGACGGCGAACCGGTACGTCAACCATCCGGCGCCGGGCGCGCTGCTCGTGACGCTGACCGGGCCGGCGCCGAACAGCACGGTGGAGAGCAACACGACCACGGTCACCGGTGCCACCGCGCCGGGTGCACACGTGGTGGTGGAGTCGACGGACATCGACACCGGCGCCACGGCCAGCACGGCGTCCACGACCGCCGGCGCGGACGGCTCCTTCAGTGTTCCGGTGCCGATCGGCTTCGGCACGGACGTGCTCACCGCGACGGCGGCAACGCAGGGTGCGACCGGGTACGCGCAGGTCAGCGTGGTGGGCGACATCGTCGGCGGCACAACGGTTCTTGACGTGACCGACCCGACCGGCGACGACAACGGGCCGGGCACCTACCAGTACCCGACGTCGTCCAACTTCACGCCCGGTTCCTTTGACATCACACGGTTCCAGGTGATCACGCTTGGCTCGACGGTGTACCTGCGGACGACGCTGCGGACGCTGGTGCCGACGTTCGGCAACGTGATGGGCGCGCAGCTGCTTGACATCTACCTGCACACGCCAACGGCCGCCGCGACGTCGACGGCGGCGGCGTTCCCGTCCCGCAACTACACACTCGCCGACCCATGGAGCCAACGGTTGGAGGTGCAGGGCTTCGCGGCCCCGGTGTGGGTCGACGCGAACGGCAATTCCCTTGGCACGCCCGCTGTTGTGGCGTCGACGGTGGCCAACACGATCACCATCGCGCTGCCGGCCGCCGCCCTCGGCACGCCGACGACCGGGTGGACGTTCGCGGAGGTGCTGACCGGCCAGGACGGGTTCAGCGCGGACCAGGCACGGAGTTTCGCGCCGACAGCGCAGCCCTTCCAGTTCGGGGTGTGCGCGACCGGAAACCTGAGCCCGATCTGTTCGGTGGACCCGACGATCGTGCCGAAGGCGATGGACGTGCTGGCGCCAAGCGGCGTGAGCCAGTCCGCGGAACTGGACCCGACGGCCGGACCGGTGGTGATCCACGCGGTGCCGGTAAGCTGACATGTCGGACATCCCGAACGACGACTCGGTCGCCACCAGCGTCACCTTCCAACTGGTCAAACTCGGCCAGCTGGCCAACAGCAGGCTGGTGGACCTGTTGGCACCACTGGGTTTGCGGCCCCGACACTGCGGAGTACTCGAACTGCTCCGAGCCGGACCGACAGCACAGTTGGACCTGGCGAACGGCATCGGCGTCGCGCCGAGCGTGATCGTGGACATGATCGACGAGCTGCAAGACCTCGGCGCGGTGGAACGGGTACGCGGCACGGTGGACCGGCGGCGGCAGTTCGTCGGCCTCACCGCACACGGCCGCGCCCTGATCCGCCGTGCGGCGACCGCCGCCAGAACGTTGGACGCGGACCTGCTGCGGGACCTGGACTCCGAGCAGTGCGCCCGCCTGCGCACCAACCTCGGCCACGCCGCCCGACAGGTCGACCACCCAGCCACCCAAATTTCGTAAATTTGACTACGTGACAGGAGTCGGTCACCGGTGGTTCAATATGTTAGCCAGTGTTACTAACGATTGAATGGAGGGCTCTCCAGTCATGTCATCCCCCCGTACGCGCTTCGTTGTGGCAGCGGCCGCCGCTCTAACGCTCGCCGCGCCGCTCGCTGTCAGGTCCGCCGCCACCGCCACGGCCGCCACGACGGCCGCGGCTGCCACGACCCCGGCCGCCCCGTCGTTCACGGCCGCCCAGGTGCTGGCCGGCGTCAAGAAGAACAGCACGGCCGCGAACCAGGTCAACACCAAACCCCACATCAACACCCAGACGCGGGCCAAGAACGTGAACGTGTTCCAGGTGACGCCGGGCGTCTTCGCCTACACCTCCAGCTTGGCAGTCGACACCGACGGCAGCGATCCCGACCCCGATCCCGATCACCAGAACCAGACGACTTTCCAAGACAGCAACGGCAAGCAGTTGGGCGCGCACCACGTGCCGTTCTACGTGCTCGGCGACGACTGCTTCGACAAGAAGAAGCCCTGCCCGCACTTCTTCTACAAGGAACACAACATCAAGGGCCGGCAGTTCGCGCTGATGTTCTTCAAGGGCAAGGTCATCGGCGCGATCTTCGGTGACACGCAGACCGGGAACAACCAGACCACCTCGCAGAACGACTCCCGCGAACTGGGCGAGGGGTCGGTGAAGGCGGCCTCACTGCTCGGCATCCCCAGCAGCGGCACCACCGGTGGTGTCGACAACGGCGTGACCGTGGTGATCTTCTCCGGCCCGTCCTGGGTCGTGAACGGCACCAACGCCAACCTGAACGCCAACGCCCAGGCCCTGGTCACCAAGGCGCTGAACACCCTCGGCACAAGTTTGGGCCTCTAGTCCCCGCGATGAATCCACGCTGAACGCGATCACCACCATACCGCCGACGGCGAATATGGTGGTGATCGCCAATCAGGCCGTCAGGATCAGGCCGCTGGTCGGCACGCCGGTACCCGCGGTTACCACGATGTTCCGGGTGTTCGGGACCTGGTTGACGGATGTGCGGCGGATCTGGCGTACGGCTTCCGCTATGCCGTTCATGCCGTGGATGTATGCCTCGCCCAGTTGGCCGCCGTGCGGGTTCAGGGGTAGTCGGCCGTCCAGTTCCAGGGTGCCGTCGGCGATGAAGTGGCGTGCTTCGCCGGGTGGGCAGAAGCCCAGTTCCTCCAGTTGTACCAACACGAACGGGGTGAAATGGTCGTACAGCACCGCCACGTCCACATCGGACGGACCGATGCCCGCCTGCTGCCACAACTGTCGGCCGACGGTGCCCATTTCGGGTAGGCCGGTCAAGCCGTCTCGGTAGTAGCTGGTCATCACGAACTGGTCCGGGCCGCTGCCCTGGGCCGCCGCCGCGATCGTCGCCGGTGGGTGGGGTAGGTCTCGGGCGCGTTCGGTGCTTGTCACCACCAACGCCACCGCACCGTCGCTTTCCTGGCAGCAGTCCAGCAGATGCAACGGCTCGGCCACCCAACGGGAGGCCTGGTGTTCGGCGAGGGTGATGGGGCGTTGGTAGAACCATGCCTTCGGGTTGGTGGCCGCGTGCTTCCGGTCGGCCACCGCCACTCGACCGAAGTCCTCGCTGGTGGCGCCGTATTCGTGCATGTAGCGGCGGGCGAACATGGCCACGTCCGCGGCCGGCGTGCCCAAACCCATGGGATACGACCACGCGTTGTCCAGCCCGCCGGCCGCCGCCATGGATACCTGGCCGAAGCGGTGGCCGGACCGTTCGTTGAACGCCCGGTAGCACAGCACGACCTTCGCCACTCCGGTCGCGACCGCCATCGCCGCCTGTTGCACGGTGGCGCACGCCGCGCCGCCGCCGTAGTTGATTCGGCTGAAGAACGTCAACTCCGGGACACCCAGTTCGCGGGCAACGGCGATCTCCGCGTTGCCGTCCATCGTGAACGTCACCATTCCGTCCACATCGGACGGTTCGAGGCCGGCATCGGCAAGGGCGGCGCGGCTTGCCTCGGCGGCCAGGCGTAGTTCGCTGCGACCGGAGTCCTTCGAGAACTCGGTCGCGCCGATGCCGACGATCGCCGCCTGTCCGGCCAGTCCCGCCATCACTCCCCCAGTTCGACGCGTACCGTGCCGGTCACGTGGTCACCAAGGTTGCCGCGCCCGACCACCTCCACCACGACCCCATCCGGGCCGCACGACAGCACCTGGCCGAAGAACTTCAGCGTGTCGTACGCGTAGCACGGCACACCGAGCCGGATGGACACCGACCGCACCAACGCTTCCGGGCCGGCCCAGTCGGTCACGTACCGCTCGACGAGCCCCGTGGTGGTCAGGATGTTGACGAAGATGTCCTTCGACCCCCGGCCCACCGCGGCGTCCCGGTCGTGGTGCACGTCCTGGAAGTCGCGGGTCGCGATGGCCGAGCTGATCACGAATGTCGGCGTCGCCTCGATGTGCCATTCCGGCAGGGAGTCGCCGGGGCGGACGTCGGCGAGCACCCGGGTGGGTGGGAGTTTCATGCCGGCCGCCAGTAGGGCATGGCAAGTTCCGCGTCGACCTCGCGATAGCCGACCCGCACCGAAAGTCCTATGTGGACGTCATCGCCGGCGATATCGACCAGCTCACCGAGCATCCGCACTCCCTCGTCCAGTTCCACCAGCGCCACCACGAACGGCACGGCACGCCCGGGCACCTTCGGATGGTGGTGCACGACGTAGCTGAACACCTCGCCAAGTCCGGCCGACACCAGGTACGTCGGCTTCGTCGCCCCACACTCCGGGCACATCGGGCCCGGCGGATGGCGCAGCAGGCCACAGCCACCGCAGCGCTGGATGCGCAGCTCGTTCACCAGCGTGCCGGCCCAGAAGAACGCCGTGTCCGCATTGACCACCGGCCGGATCGCCTGCGCGACAGGCGCCGATTCCACCACCGGCGCGGCAACCCCGGGCGGCCGGAACTTCAGCACCCGGAACACCATCTCCGCCACCGGTTCGTCCTCGACGTACCACGTGTTGTGCGTCGTCACGAACCAGCCCTCGCCCAGCGCCGTGCGTTTCGGGCCGACGACGTCGGACAGTCGCGTCGTCACCGAAACCTGTTCGCCCGGCCGTAGATACCGGTGATACGCCTGCTCGGAATTGGTCGCCACCACGGACGTGAAACCCGCCTCGTCCAGCGCGGTCATCATCGCGCCGAGCGGATCGTTCGACCCGCGCTGACCGTGCAGCCCGCCCATCGTCCACACCTGCACCATGGCCGGCGGCGCCACGATTCCCTTGTGCACGGACAGTTCGGCCAGCTCGGGATTGGTATAGACCGGATTGGTGTCGCCGATCGCCTCGACCCAGTTGTTGATCATCGGCTGGTTCACCGGATCGCGGGAGCGGCGCGGCGCGCAGTCGCCACCGGCGATGATCGCGGCGGCGGCGTCCAGAATCGCGTTCATCGCGGCACCCTCGGCAACCCGAGACCGGCCGTGGCGATCAGCTCGCGCTGGATCTCGTTGACCCCGCCGCCGAACGTCAGCACCAGGTTGCGCTTGGCCAGCGCGTCCAGCCAGTGCGCAAGCGCAGCTGTCGCCGGCTCGGCCGGATCACCATACCTGCCAACGACTTCGATCAGCTCCCGGACGATCCGCTGCATCCGCTCCGACCCGAACACCTTGGTCGCCGACGCGTCCGCCACCCCGACCGGGCCGCTGACGGCGGCGACCTGCCAGTTCAACAGCTCGTTCACCCGCAGGTCGGCATACGCCTTGGCAAGCGCCCGCCGGACATCCACCCTGTCGAGCAGCGGCACGCCGTCCGGATCGGTCCGCACGGCCGCCCAGTCCCGCACCCGGTGGTAGACGGCGTCCACGCGACCCGCAGGACCGAGCATGACGCGCTCGTGGTTGAGCTGGGTCGTGATCAGCCGCCAGCCCTCGTTCTCGGCACCGACCAGCATCGACGCCGGCACGCGGACATCGGCGTAGTAGGTGGAGTTGACGTGGTGCGCGCCGTCGCACGTGATGATCGGCGTCCACGAATAGCCGGGGTCCGTCGTGTCCACGATCAGCACCGAGATGCCGCGATGCCGTGGCGCGGCCGGGTCGGTGCGCACCGCGAGCCAGACGAAATCCGCGTCGTGGCCGCCGGTGGTGAAGATCTTCTGTCCATTCACGACATAGCCGTCGCCGTCGCGGACCGCCGTCGTGCGCAGTGCGGCCAGGTCGGTGCCGGCGTCGGGTTCGGTGTAGCCGATGGCGAAATGGATCTCGCCGGCCAGGATGCCGGGCAGGAAACGGGCTTTCTGCTCGTCCGTGCCGAATGCCTGCAGGGTCGGGCCGACGGTCTGCAGCGTCACCGACGGGAGCTGCACGTCGGCACGGGCCGCCTCGTTCACGAAGATCTGCTGCTCGACCTCGCCGAAACCGCGGCCGCCGTACCGGGTCGGCCAGCCGACGCCCAGCCACCCGTCCCGGCCCATCCGCCGCACCACGTTCCGGTGCGCCGCGCCATGGCGTTCGGTCAGCATGGTGGCGCGCTCGGCCGGGGTGACGAGATCGGCGAAGTACGCCCGGAGTTCGGCCCGCAGCGCGCGTTGCGGCTCGGTCAGTTCGATGAACACGCGGACGCTCCCAACCGGCCGAGCCTGGCCTCGACACCACCGACGAACCGGGTCAGATCCTGGGCTTGGGCGTAGTACCGGTGCATCGGGTACGTGACGTCGAGGCCGAGGCCGCCGTGCAGATGGTGGCAGATGTGCATGGCGGGCAACAGTTCCGCGGCCAGCCAGTAGCCCGCGACGTCCAGTTCGACGGCGGCCGGTCGACCGGCGTCCAGGCGCCAGCATGCCGAGCGGGCGGCAAGGTGCAGGGTGCGGCCGGCGATGTAGACGTCCGCGATCTGTTGCGCCACGGCCTGAAACGCGGCCAGCGGCCGGCCGAACTGTTCCCGAGTGCGGATGTGGCCGGTGGTCAGGGCGAGCGCGCCGGCGAGCAGCCCGTCGCCGAGCGCGCACGCACCGGCGACGGCCAGCGCGTTGAGTTCGGCCACGGCGCTGCCGTCCGTGCTGTCGCCGAGCAGGTCGCCGACGGGCACCCGCACGTTCGTCATGCGCAGTCGGCAGTCGCTCGCGGCCTGGTCCAACCGGACGCCGTCGGTGTGCGGGTCGAGCAGGAGCACGCCGGCGCCGCCGTCGGCCAGGCTGACCGGCAGCAGTACGCGGTACGCGTCGGCGGCGTGCGGCACCCCGATCTTGGTGCCGTTGACAAGGAACGTGTCGCCATCGAGCCGAGCGGTCGTGCGTGGGGTGACCGGCAGCGGGTCGCCGGGTTCGCTCGTCGCGGCCGTCAGTATCCGACTGCCTTCGGCGACCGGCGGTAACAGGTTCTGCCGCTGCGCGGAGGTGCCGACGTGGACCACGGGAAGCACGCCGAGCGCGAGCGTGGCCAGCGCCGGCACCTCGGACGCGTGCCGGCCGACCTCGGCAAGTACGAGCGAGACGGCCAGCACGTCGAGCCCGTCGCCACCGAGGTCCGCGGGCAAGGCAAGGCAGAGCAGGCCGGCCTTGGCCATCGCGGGCCACACGTCGTCCGGCCCGTCGCCGTCCCTGCCAAGCACATCGGCGGCCAGGTCGGCCACCGCCCGCTGGGGTTCGTCAAGGCTGAAGTCCACTCAGGCTCCTCGGCTCAGACTGAAACATGTTCTAGTCTTAGCCCAGAGGGCCGCCAAGGGCAAGGTCAAGGTCGACGCGGGCCGCCGATACCCAGCCGGTCCGGCCGCGACGCCAGCGCCGACTCCAGCGGACCGGAGTGCTCCCGCCGGACCACGTCGTCCAGCGCCGCGATACGTGCCAGCACCGGAGCGTGGCGCCGCACGGGCGTGTGCCGGATCAGTTCGGCGTAGAGCGCGCGGAGCCGTCGCAGCACCTGCACCGAGCGGGTGCCGTAGTGCCGGATCTCGTCGGTGGCCAGCGACAGGTAGTCGGCCCAGTCTGGCAGCCGGTAGTCCAGCAGCGGCTCGCCGTGCCGGCCGCACACGGTGACCGGGCCGAGTTCGCGTTCGGCAAGGGCCAGCAGGAGCATCTCGATCTCGTCGAGCGCCTGGGTCACCGTTGTCGGGTCGTTGATGCCGGGCGACAACGCCTTCAGCGCGATGTCCACCAGCACCCGCAGCATCGCCGACGGGTGCCGCCCGGAAATGGCGTGCTCCTCGGCGAACGCCACCAGCGCCCGTAGCCGCCTTGCCGGCACCCGTGCGGCACCACGCACCTCGAACAGCACACCGTCGGCCCGGGTGAACTCGCCGAACGCCGGGGTCAGCGACAGCCGGACACCGCGCCGCCGGGCCAACCGCGCCACCGCGGCCACATCGAGATCCACCAGCACCCCAGGGCGTTCCCGATGCCGGATCACACGCGTCGGCGGGCCGTCCGGGCCGGGTACGGGCTCCCGGTCCGGCGTGTACTCGTGTGGATGCGTCGCCGGCACATAAGCGATCCCGCGCCGGCCGAGCCGCGTGCACACCCGGGCCACCCGCAGCAGGTCGACCATCCTGGTGATCATCGCGAAGAACAGCACCGTGCTCAGCAGCAGCAACCCGATCCCCAGCAGCGAGGACAGCCACAGGTGGTACTGCTGCAGCCGGGTGCCGAGCCGGATCGCGATCAGCAGCGCGTAGACGAACGTCGCGGTGAAAACGCCGAGCGCGGACCGGATCACCAGGTCCCGCGCCAGCAGCGGCACCAGCCGGGCGGACAGTTGGCCCGTGCCGAACTGCACGGCCAGCAGCAACAGCGTGAAGACAAGGCCGCTGAAGGCGATCATGCCGGACGCGATCGCGGACAACGTGCCCGCGACCGTGCTGGAGTCGAACACGAAACCGGCGAGATCGTCGGAGCCCAGTCGCGCGTCAACGGCCCGGTCCACCGCCGGCATCGCCCACGACAGGACAAGCGCGACGAGCACGAAGGCCGTCGGCACCGAGTACAGCCGCCGTCGCCGGTGCCGCCAGCGCAGCGCGGTCAACGGCAGCATCCGCCCATCTTCACCGCAGACCCGCACAACGGCCGGGCGAAGCCGATACGCCTCCCCGAACGGATGAGCGAGCAGGCTCCAGGCGGGCCGCCGCAGTGTCTTCCCGGAGCCCGCCCAGCGAGCGCAGGGAAGATACTGCGTGAAGGTGGCTCGCCCCGCGAGCGGAGCGAGCCAATGTCACAGAAGGAGCCTGCCATGGTCGATCCGATCCTGATCTCGATCGCCACCACGCTGGCCACCAAGGCCGCCGGCAGCCTGTACGACCTGGTCAGGTCCGCGTTCCACCGGCACCCGAAGGCCGCGGCGGCCTTGGTGGCCGCCGAGGACGCCGAGCCGGAGTCGGCGTCCGTCCATGCGCTTGCCGAACGGCTGGCCGAGGTCGAGGCGGCCGAGCCGGCGTTCCATGCGAAGTTGCGCGCGGAATGGCAGAGGCTGGACGGCGTGACCAACACAATCAGCGGCTCCGTGACCGGCAACGTCGTCCAGGCAGGGGACATCCACGGCGGCATCAAATTCGGACCGTGACCGACTCGTGACCTGACATGTTTGACCTCGTGGCAGCCCGGATACCCGTAGTGTGTGCCGGCGGTCGGCGCTGGCAGGACATTGCGAGGTGATCGGAATGGTCGCGGTCAGCAATGGTCGGATACGTGGCGGCCACTCGCACGCGCTCTGGCGGGTGCCGAGGACCCGTGGGGTGACCAGCGGCGTTCTGTTGGTGCTGCTTGGCGTGTGGGGCGGGCTGGTGCCGTTCGTCGGGCCGCGTTTCGGGTATGCCTACACGCCGAACCAGACGTGGACGATGACGTCCGGCCGGCTGTGGCTCGAGGTCGCGCCGGGTGCGGTGGCGGTGGTCGGCGGGCTGTTCCTGATCGCGAGCGCGAGCCGGGCGATCGGGCTGTGGGCCGGTTGGCTGACAGCGGTGGCCGGCGCGTGGTTCGCGGTGGGGCCGGTCGTGAGCAAGCTGTGGGGCCAGCCGCAGATCGGCGCACCCGTTCATGGCGACACGGTCCGTGGCGTCGTCGAGGAAATCGGCTTCTTCACCGGGCTCGGCGTGGTGATCGTGTTCCTGGCCGCCGCGGCGCTCGGGCGGTTCAGCGTGATCGGCGCCAAGGAGACGCGTGTCGTGGAGGCGGTCGACCAGGAGACGCAGAAGTTCGAGATGAGCGGCGAGACGGGCGGCGACGAGGAGGCCTGACCGTATCGCGGCACCCAGGTGAGCTGGTTCGATCATCCTCGGGCGGTACGACGAGGAAGGTGATCGATGGCCGAGATCATCCTGGATGTGGACACCGGCGTCGACGACGCGCTCGCGATCCTGTTCGCGGTCCGGCAGCCGGGGCTCCGGCTGCGCGCGATCAGTTGCGTGGCCGGGAACACCGACGTGGACCAGGTCGTCGCGAACACGTTGCGGGTGCTTGACGCGGCGGGTGCATCGGCCATCCCGGTCGCGCGGGGCGCGGAGGGCCCGCTGCTTGAGCCACGGCGGGACGCCCGGCACGTGCACGGCGCGGACGGGATGGCCGATCTCGGCCTGCCGGCGTCCACCCGCCAACCGGCGGGCGTGCACGCGGTCGAGTTGCTGCGCAAGGAGATCCTGGCCGCGCCGGAGCCGGTCACGCTGGTCACGCTCGCGCCGCTGACCAACATCGCGCTGCTGCTGCGCACTTATCCGGAGGTGGCGGGCCGGCTCGGCCGGGTGATGACGATGGGCGGGTCGGCGTCGGTCGGCAACGCGAGTCCGGTGGCCGAGTTCAACGTCTGGCATGACCCGGAGGCGGCCGCGATCGTGTTCGGCGCGGGCCTGCCGATGACGATGTACGGGCTGGACGTGTTCTACGACGTGTCAGTGCCGGGGTCGGTCGCAGCCGAGTTGGCAGCCAGCGACGAGCCGGGCACGTCGCTGGCCGGGCGGCTGATGTTGTTCTCCGCCAAGCGAAACAGCGGCGACCACCGGGTACTCGAAGCGGGCGCGGCCGGTCTCGGCGATGCCGGCGCGGTGTGCGCGGTTGCCGATCCGGACGGGCTGACGACCCGGTCGCTGCCGGTGACCGTGGCCGTCGGCGCCGGGCTGACAAGAGGCCAGACCGTCGTGGACCACCGCACGACCGCCGGTGAGGACACCGTGCACGGCCTGTCCACCGAACGCAGGCCGATCGATGTGGCCCTCGGTGTGGACGGGCCGCGCTACCGGGCGCTGTACCTGAACGCGGTGCGGCGGCGGCCCTGATGGGCACGGTGTGCGTCGTCGGCTCGCTGAACATCGATCTGGTCACCACGGTCGCTCGGCATCCCGGGCCGGGCGAGACCGTGCGCGGCGCCGGGCTGGACCGGCTGCCCGGCGGGAAGGGCGCGAACCAGGCGCTCGCCGCGGCACGGGCCGGCGCGACAACGCTGCTGTGCGGGCGGATCGGCGTGGACGGCGTCGAGTACCGGGACGGCCTGGTGCGAAGGGGCGTGGACTGCGGTGGGGTGCGGACGGTGGCGGACACCGCGTCCGGGCACGCGCTGATCGCGGTGGACGGGCGTGGCGAGAACACCATCATCGTGATCCCGGGTGCCAACGCCGCGATGACGGCGGACGAAGTAACACAGCACGCGGATGCCATCGCCGGGGCCGATGTGCTGTTGCTGCAACTGGAGATCCCGA
The DNA here is from genome assembly GCA_036270375.1 of Pseudonocardiaceae bacterium. Lineage (GTDB taxonomy): Bacteria > Actinomycetota > Actinomycetes > Mycobacteriales > Pseudonocardiaceae > DATEPR01. The sequence goes on from DATBCR010000636.1 coordinate 11,160, forward strand.
TGCCCTCGGTGTTGTCGGCGGCCGAACTGGCCCGAGCGGCAGGTGTCCGGATCCTGCTGAACCCGTCGCCGTGGTCCATACCGCCGGCCGAACTGCTGCTGGTGGCGGATCCGCTCGTGGTGAACGAGTACGAGGCAGCCGAACTGCCTGCCGATGTCGCCAGCTCGGCGTGTGTCACGTTGGGCGCGCGTGGTGCGCGGTGGGGTGCGGCGGCCGTGCCCGCGCCGCCCGGCGACATCGTGGACACCACCGGTGCCGGGGACAGCTTCGCGGGCGCGCTCGCCGCGGCGCTGGCCTCGGGCGCGGACCGGCTGTCCGCACTGCGGCTGGCCACCGCGGCCGGCACCGAGGCCTGTGGCTGGCCGGGCGCGCAGGGTTGGCGGCTGTAGCCGGTCCGCCAATTGACACGTTCACCCCACACAGTCCGGCAATCCATTCGGGGCGCTGATTCGTAGCGTGGCAGCGCCATTCCGGACCGTGTTAGGCTGCCCGGCATGCGACCCGCCGAGGCGCACGTAAGAATCGGTTCCCGAATGCGGGAGATCCGTCAATCCGGCGGCATTTCACTGCGTCGGGCCGCGATCCTGTCCGGCCGGAACAAAAGCCACCTGTCCCGAGTGGAGAATGGTTTGGTAAAGCCGAGCCTGCACCTCGTCGAATGGTATGACGCGCAATTCGGCGACGGCAATTCACTGGTCGGACAGTACCGCGATCTCGACGATCCGGCGCCGGTCGCGGGCACCGGGGACACCCGTCCGCCGGACGGATCGGTGCCGGCCGACCACGACACGAGGGACGGCTGCGCACTGGTCGCCGAGACCATGCCGGACGGCACGGTGGTACGGCCGGGCACGGTGCTGCGCAAGACATGGACGCTGCGCAACACCGGCTCGGTGAACTGGCGCGGCCGCTGGCTGACCAGACAGCACACCGATACGGCGGAGCCGGGCCGGCTGCGCTGCCCGACCCGGGTGCCGGTGCCGGACATCGGGCCGGGCGGTGAGGCGCTGATCGAGCTGGACGTGACCACACCGAACCACGTCGGCACGTGCGTCGCGTACTTCATGCTCACCGATGTGGACGGCCGCCCGTACTTCCCCGATCCGGCGATCCAGCCGCTGCACTGCAGCTTGTACGTTTCAGCTTGAGCCGCCGCCGCACGCGTCCCGCGAAATGTAAACAGTTCGCACAGCGCACACCGAATCGAAAATGTGGCCGAGCACCCGGAATCCGAGCCACCACGTGCATTTCCGCCCGATCCGATGCCTCACCGCCCGGCGTTCCGGTCCTTCCATCTGCGCATCAGATCGGGGACCTCGGCGTGCAGGAAGTCGAACAGGCCGACCATCTCGGAGAGCCGGCGACCGGCCGGGCTGTCCGGGCCGACCGCGCGGAGACCCGTGCTCAGGTGCTCTCCCCACCGGGTCATCGCGTGCACCCGCCGCTCCACCACGCGGAACCAGACGTCGTCCTCGACCCGGAAGACGTCCCGCCGGGAACCGGGTTCGCGGTCCCTGCTGACCAGGTCGAGCTGCAGCAGGAAGCGCACCGCGCCGGAGATCGCGGCCGGGCTCACGCGTAGCCGTTCGGCGAGTTCGGCGGCGGTGAGCTGGGCGGACTCGCTGATCACGAGCGTGACGAAGACCCGCGCCGGCATCCGGGGCCAACCAGAGTCGACGAGGACGGACGAGAAGCGCTCGACGAACTGCGACGCCGCCAACTCGCTGTCGGTCGCCTCGCTCACGGTCCACCTTCACAAGTTTCACGAGCTTCACGAATTTGTGAAACATGTGTATCTTAGCATGATGACCATAGCGATCTCGGTGTCCGGGCTGCGCAAGTCGTTCGGCCGCACCGTGGCGCTCGACGGCCTCGACCTGGCCGTGGCAACCGGTGAGGTGCACGGTTTCCTCGGCCCGAACGGCGCAGGCAAGTCGACAACCGTCCGTATCCTGCTCGGCCTGCTGCGTGCCGACGCCGGCACGGTCACGCTGCTGGGCGGCGACCCGTGGCGCGACGCCACCGCACTGCACAGCCGGCTGGCGTACGTCCCCGGCGACGTCACCCTGTGGCCGAACCTGACCGGCGGGGAGGTGATCGACCTGCTCGGCCGGCTGCGCGGCGGCCTGAACCCGAAACGCAAGGCGGAGCTGCTGGAGCGGTTCGACCTCGACCCGACCAAGAAGGGCCGCGGCTACTCCAAGGGCAACCGACAGAAGGTGGCCCTGGTCGCCGCGCTCGCGTCGGACGTCGAGTTGCTGCTGTTCGACGAGCCGACCGCGGGCCTCGACCCGTTGATGGAGGCCGTGTTCCGGGAGTGCGTCACCGACGAACGAGCCAGCGGCCGG
>DATBCR010000637.1:0-18004 GCA_036270375.1 Pseudonocardiaceae bacterium
ACTCATCGTGACCAGCCAGTTCGGGTCGACGTCGATGCTGCAGCGCAAGCTACGGGTTGGTTTCGCGAAGGCCGGCCGGCTGATGGACCTGTTGGAGAGCAGGGGCGTCGTCGGACCGTCCGAGGGCTCCAAGGCCCGGGACGTGCTGATCAAGCCGGACGAGCTGGAATCCGTGCTCTACACGATGCGCGGCGGCGGCCCGGTTTCCGTCGACGACGACGATCCCGCCGGAGACTAGGCAATCGTCCGGTAGCGCAATCACCTGGTAGCGGCAATCGCCTGGTGGAACAGCACTTCCGCTGGCACCGACCGACAACGGGTCAGTGCCAGCGGAAGTGGATGAACAGCCGGCCGAAGTTCTTCGAGTCCTTCTCCACCCGGTGGTAGAGGACCTTGATGTCCTTGCGGTCGAGGAAGCGCAGTACGTGCTTCTTGAGTTGGCCGGACCCTTTGCCCGGGATGATCTCGACGAGGGTGGCCTTCTTGGCCACCGCCTCGTCGATGATCTCCCGGAGCGCGCGATCGATGTCCGCGCCCCGGTTGTAGATGTCGTGCAGGTCGAGCTTGAGCTTCACGACCGGCGATTGGGCATCACGATTCGGATTTGCGGGCCGCCCGGCCGCGACTGGACGCTTTGGCGGTCACGGTGGACTTGGTCGCCCTCGGCGCCTTTGCGGCCGGAGTCTTGGCAGCGCCTGCCTTGGCCGCGGTCGCCTTTGCCGGGGCGGCCTTGGCAGCGGTGGTACGGGCGGCGGTGGTCTTGCTCGTGGCCTTCGCGGCCGGCTTGGCCGTCGACTTCGCGGCGGCGGCACGGGCCGGGGTTGCCTTGGTGGCCGGTGCCTTCGTCGCCTTGGTGGTAGCCGGCCGGCCACCCTTGGCCGCCCTGCCGGCCGTCGCGGCCACCTTGGTGACGGCAGCGGTCTTGCTGGCCGCCGCGGCCTTCATGGGGGCCTTTGCGGGCGCCTTGGCGGCCTTTACCGCCGGCTTGGCGCGGCCGCCGCGGTTGGCGGCGTGGAACGCGTCCACGATATGCGAGGGGATACGTCCCCGCTCGGCCAGTTCGTGCCCTTGTTCGCGCGCCCATTCCCGGATTGCCGGGCCGTCGCCGGAACCGGTGGAACGGCCGCCGGCCGAGGAACCACGCTTGATCCGACCACCGATCCGCCGGCCGGCCGCAACGAAGTCGGCCAAACCGTCCCGCAACTTGCTCGCGTTCGCCTCATTCAGATCGATCTGGTAGGTCACGCCATCGAGAGAGAAAGTGACCGTAGCCACACCCTCGCTGGGCAAACCGTCCAGATCGTCGACAAGTCGCACGAGGACCTTGCGTGCCATGGTTTCTCACTCTCTCAAACACCGTGTCCGATGCTCACCCGGGAAGGCGGCCTCGGCCGTCCGCTGGTATCGATAACGATGATAGCGGTGCATTGCCGAAATGGGTATTTGGGTTTCCTGTCGACAGTGCGTGTCGGCCCAGTGATCCTGCGCAAGCCTCGGACCACCGGGTGCGGCGGTGGTGGGGAGTCCACAACGGCCGGTCGGCGCCGGCCGGTGTCCGGTCCCGTCAATCAGCGGAAACCTTGATGTGACAACGAATCCGTGGTGAACTGGTATCGGAGAATGGCGTTCGGCGACCTTGTCCGTAGGGAAATCGTTCGAGTTTGTAACTACTCTGGCAAGTGCAAAGACTACTCGATCGGTTCTAGTCCATGGGTCCGCGTAGCGGGATGGGCGTTAAGCCGGACGGTCGCCGTGGCCCTCGGCCGGCGCCGTGTTGTCGCTTTTAGGAAACCAGCCAACCGCAAGGATTTATTGTCGGTCGCCGGCGGAATGCCGGTCACGGTCGGGGCGCAATCAACGGTATCGATGAAGCCCGGCCGACAGACTGTCCACTGTGGACGGAAAACCAGCGGTCCTGGCCCGTGGAAAGTGATCCACGCCTGGCCGAGGTTATTCCTGCTGGGGCCGGCCACGGATCAGGCTGGCCGGTCGGACGGCCGATGTGCCGAACCGGGAACGCAGCCGGTCGGCCGCCAGATCGGCATCCCGCCAGCCGTGTTCCGGTGCGTCGAGTGCCAACTGCTCGCCGCTGCCGGCCGTGTCAGTCAGCTGTTCCATCCGCACGCCGATCAGGCGGATCGCACCCGGCGGCACCTGTTCGTCCAGCAGCCGGCACGCGGTCCGGTAGACCTCCTGGGTCACGTCGGTTGCCACGGACAGCGTGCGGGACCGGGTGATCGTCGTGAAATCGCCGTAGCGCACTTTGATGGACACGGTCCGGCCGCGCACGCCACGGGACCGCAGCGACCCCGCGGTCCGCTCGGACAGCCGCAGCAGTTCGCGCTTGATCAGGTCCCGGTCGTGGTGGTCGATGTCGAACGTCTCCTCGGCGCCGATCGACTTGTCCGGCGACTCGGGCACCACCGGCCGGCCGTCGTGCCCGTTGGCCAGCGCGTGCAGGTGCTCGGCCGACGCCACGCCGATCACCTTGCGCAGGCGCGGCAGCGGGCAGCCGGCGACGGCGGCCACCGTGGTCAGCCCGACCCGCGCCAACTGTTCCGCGGTGCGCTCGCCGACCCCCCACAGCGCGGACACCGGCAGCGGATGCAGGAACGCAAGCAGTTCACCCTTGGGCACCACCAGCATCCCGTCCGGCTTCGCGAGGCCGGACGCCAGTTTGGCGATGAACTTGGTCGACGCCACCCCGACCGAACACGCGATCCGGTGCTCCTCGACGACCCGCGCGCGGATCTGCACACCCAACTGCGCCGGCGTCAGCTTCGTGCGCCGCAGCGCGCCGGCCACGTCGAGGAACGCCTCGTCAAGGCTGAGTGGTTCGACCAGTGGGGTCACGTCGCGGAAGACGGCCTGCACGCCAGCCGACACCTCGCGGTAGGTGGTGAAGTCCGGCGACAGGTACACCGCCTGCGGGCAGAGCCTTCTGGCGCGCGAGGTGGGCATCGCGGACCGCACACCGAACTCGCGGGCCAGGTAGTTGGCCGAGCACACCACGCCGCGCGGCCCGAGCCCGCCGACGACGACCGGTTGGTGCAGCAGTTCCGGGCGGTCGCGGATCTCGACCGACGCGTAGAAGCCGTCCATGTCCACGTGCAGGATCGGGCAGCCGGTGTCGTCCGGCCAGGTGGCGGGTCGCGACTCGTCGGCACGGTAGCGGTCCACAAGGCCGCGCGGCAGATTGCCACTCCTACCCACCGGCACTCCCGAAGTCGGCCGAGCCGTCCTGCGACGTCGCGGTGAGTCTAACGGTGGTCTCGGACGGTTTGCGGTGCTCAGGCGGCCCGGCGGGCCAGGGCGTGCAGCCGGGCGGCGACATCGCGCAGCGGTGGCCGGTTGGCGGCGGCCAGTTCCAGCTGGGCGAGCGCGTCCGCGGCACCGGGATTGGCCTCGAGCACCGAGCCGGGTACCACGTCGGACACCACGCCGTGACCCTGCAGCACCTCGACGACCAGGCCGGCGTCCCGCAGCACGGACTCGATGCTGTTGACGTCGAACCGGCGGCGCACCTGCTCACCGGACCCGGGCAGCTGCCCGGCCTCGTCGTCGAGCAGCCGGCGGGCGTCCACCAGCCGCCCGGCCAGCGCCCGGTGCAGCACCGCCGCGTACCGGTTGGCGACCAGCACCGAGACCGCACCGCCGGGGGCGCACGCCGAGGTGAGGGCGGCCACCGCGGCGGCAACGTCGTCCACCACCTCAAGCACGCCGTGCCCGAGCACCAGATCGGCCGAGCCGGCCGGCACCAGCCGGTCAAGCGCGTCCGTGTCGCCCTGTACCGCGGTGATCGACTCGGTGACACCGGCCTCGGCGGCTCGCCGCTGCAGCGTGGCCAGCGCGTTGGGGCTCGGTTCGATCACGGTCACCAGGCACCCGGCCGCGGCCAGCGGCACGGCCCACACACCGCTGCCGCCGCCGACGTCCAGCACCCTCGGCGGCAGCCCGCCGCGCCGTGCCTTGGCGTCGGCCACCTCGGTCTCGAGCACGCGGTACACCGCGTCCGGTCGCATGGCGGGCAGTCTATGGGCTGTAGATCGGGTCTCCAGCCAGGTGGTGGCTTGCAAGCACACCTTTAGCAACATATCTTGCGAACGACTCCTTGCTAAAGCTATCCTGCGAACATGCCGGACAACGAAGTGCCGCTGATCAACGATCCCAAACGTTTGCGCGCGATGGCACACCCGCTGCGCTGGAAGCTGATCAATCTGATCGGCGCGGAGCACTCCGCGACCGCGACCCGCTGCGCCGAAGTGCTCGGGGAGAGCGTGGCCAGTTGCTCCTACCACCTGAACATGCTGGCCAAGTACGACTTCATCGAAGAGGCGCCGGGCGGGCAAGGCCGGGAGAAGCCGTGGCGGCTGGTCAGCCTCAAGCAGTCGTTCTCCGGCGAGGGCCTCAGCGAGGAGGGCCAACTCGCCGCCGAGGCGGCCGGTGAGGCGTTCCTCGACTTCGAGGTCGAGCAGATGAAGGCAAGCCGGCGGCGCAAGAGCATGGACCCCGAGCCGTGGCGGGAGGCGACCGGGACCGTCGCGTCGTCGGTCTACCTCACGGCGGCGGAGACGGCCGAACTCCACCAGCACCTGCTTGAGCTGGCCGAACGGCACGAAGACCGTTGGGACGACCCGGACCTGCGCCCGGCGGACGCTCGTCAGGTGCGGATGTTCCTGGCCGTGTACCTGCCGCCGTACGAACCGAAGAAGTAGCGGTCATGGGTGTGCTGCGGCACCGCGCCTTTCGGCGGCTGTTGGCCGGGCAGGCGGTGTCCAGTTTCGCGATCAGCGCGCTGTACCTCGCGCTGGGCATCTGGGCCAAGGACCTGACCCACAGCAACGCGCTGGCCGGCTGCGTGTTCCTCGCGCTCGGCGTGCCGAGCCTGCTCAGCCCGTTCGGCGGTCACATCGTGGACCGGTTACCCCGGCGGCCGGTGCTTGTCGTCACGAACGCCGCCATCGGGCTCGTCGTGCTCGGGCTGCTCGCGGTGCACGGCAGAGGGCAGCTGTGGCTGATCTACGTGATCGCGGCGGCCGTCGGCCTGGCAACCGACGTGCTGAGCGCCAGTCGGGGCGCGCTGGTCAAGGACATGCTCGCGGACGCCGATCTCGGGTCGGCCAACGCGCTGCTGCAGACCATCAGCCAGGGCCTGCGGCTGTTGTCGCCGTTGGCGGGCGCCGGCCTCTACACCCTGCTGGGCGGCCACGGTCTGGCCGTCGTCGAGGCGGCGCTGTTCGGGCTGGCTGCGCTCGCGCTGGCATCCATACAGGTCACCGAGTCGGCCGCGGAGCCGGCGGCCGCACGCCTGCTCGACGACCTGCTCGCCGGGTTCCGGCACGTCCGGTCGGTGCCGCTGCTGCTCCAGCTCACCGTCGTCGGCGCGCTCGCGTTCGGGGTGGTCGGGCTGTTCGAGACCGTCGGCTTCGCCGTGATCGACCAGGGCCTGCACCGGGCGCCGTCGTTCTACGGCGTGCTGGACGCCGTGCAGGGTGCCGGTGCCGTGCTCGGCGGGGTCACCGCCGTGTTCGTGCTGCGCGGGTTCGGCGAGGCGCGGACGGTCGGCCTCGGACTGGGTCTGGTCGGCGTCGGCGCGGTCGGGATGATCCCGTCGTCGCTGGTGCTGGTGCTGGCCGGCACGTTCGTGCTCGGAGTCGGCGTGCCGTGGTTCGTGGTCGGCTGGAGCACCGGGTTGCAGCGGTACACTCCGGCCCGGCTGCAGGGGCGGGTGAACGCGGCCGCCAACGTGATGTTGACAGGTCCACAGACCGCGTCCATCGGGCTCGGTGCCAGCCTGATCGCGGTCGTCGACTACCGGATCCTGCTGCTGGTGATCTTCGGCGGGATGCTCACGTCCGGCCTGGTCCTGCTCATCCGGCCGGCCGTGCCGACACCCGTCGACCGGCCGGCCGACCCGGCTACCGCGCCGGCCACCGGATGAGGTCACGGCGGTACGGACGCGATCACGGCACGATCCGGCCGCGATCTACCAAGTCGTTGCCGACGCGTGTTGCCGGATCACTCTAAGCTTCCTGGCGTGCATACGGTCGCAGTGCTGAGCCTCAAGGGCGGCGTGGGTAAGACGACGGTGGTACTCGGGTTGGCTTCGGCCGCGCTGCGCCGGGGCGTGCGCACGCTGGTGGTCGACCTCGACCCGCAGTGCAACGCGACGGCCACACTGGATCCGGCTGACACCGAAGGCAGTCTGGTGGATGTGCTGGCCCGGCCGGGGCTGGCGACACTCCGGTCCGCGGTCGCGCCGAGCCCGTGGGGCGACGGTGTCGACGTGCTCGTCGGGTCGGAGGAGGTCGAGGCCCTCAACCATCCGGAGCCCGGCTCGCAGAAGCTCGGCAAGCTGAGCAAGGCCCTGGAACAGATCAACGAGCTGACCGACGACGGCGATCCGGAGTACCAGCTGGTGCTGCTGGACTGCCCGCCATCGCTCGGCCAGCTCACCCGGTCGGCCCTGGTGGCCGCGGACCGGGCGCTGCTGGTGACCGAGCCGACGATGTTCGCGGTGTCCGGTGTGCAGCGGGCGTTCGAGGCGGTGCAGAACGAGCGGGAGCTGCACAACCCCCGGTTGCAGCCGCTCGGCGTGGTGGTCAACCGGGTGCGGCCGAGGTCGCACGAGCACCAGTTCCGGATCGAGGAGCTGCGGGAGCTGTTCGGTCCGCTGGTCATGCCGGTCGCGCTGCCGGACCGGCTGGCCGTGCAGCAGGCGCAGGGTGCGTGCCTGCCGATCCACCAGTGGAACACGCCCGGCGCACGGGAGGTGTCCCTCGCGTTCAACCTGCTGCTGGCCCGGATTCTGCGGGCCAGCCGGGGACGGCGGGCGGCACGCGAGGAGGAGACGGTCGACTGAGGTGCCTGAGGGTGACACCGTTTTCCTCGCCGGCCGGCGGCTGGACGAGGCGTTGGCGGGCGGCGTGCTGGTGCGGGCCGAGCTGCGGCACCCGGAGCTGGTCGGCGCGCGGTTGACGGGTGTCACGGTGCTGGGTGTCGCGTCGGTCGGCAAGCACCTGTTCACGCGGTTCGACAACGACTTCAGCCTGCACAGCCATTTCCGGATGGACGGCGAGTGGCATCTGTACCGTGCCGGTGAGCGGTGGCGCGGCCGGTCGCATGACGTGCGGGCGGTGCTGGCCACGGACGCGTGGACGGCGGTCGGCTTTCGGCTGCACGACCTGGCCTTGGTCCGGACCGACCGGGAGTCGGAGCTTGTCGGGCATCTCGGGCCGGACCTGCTGGCACCGGACTGGGACGACGCGATGGCCGACACCGCGGTGCGGCGGCTGGCGTCGGTGCCGGACAAGGAGATCGGCGACGCGCTGGCCGACCAGCGGGTGATGGCCGGCGTCGGGAACCTCTACAAGGCCGAGGTGTGTTTCCTGCTCGGCGTCTCACCGTGGACACGGGTGCGCGACCTGCCGGCGGCCAAGGTGGCGCGTGCCGTGGCGTTGAGTCGGAAGTTGTTGCACCGCAACGCATGGCGGCCGGAACAGAACACCACGGGGGACATCCGGCCGGATCGCCAGCATTGGGTTTACCTGCGGACCGGACGGCCGTGTCTGCGGTGCGGCGCCAAGATCCGGTCCGGCGTGCAGGGCAACTTCGCGCCGGTCCGGTACACGTGGTTCTGCCCGACGTGTCAGCCCGGTCCCGGTCCCGCTTAGCCGGTTCGTGGCGGCTGAGGTTCGATGTAGCCGTGTTCTACTCCCGGGTAGTGCGGCCCGCGCTGTTTCGCGTGGGTGGCGGTGATGCCGAGGCGGCGCACGAGTTCACGCTCGGTGCGCTGGCCAGGGCCAGTGCCGTGCCCGCCGTGCTGGCGCCGGTGCGGCGGTGGTTCGCGGTGGCCGCGCCGCGCACCGTGTTCGGGGTGCGGTTCCCCAATCCGGTCGGGCTGGCGGCGGGGATGGACAAGAACGGGGTCGCGCTACCCGGTTGGGCCGCGCTCGGCTTCGGGCACGTCGAGGTCGGCACGGTCACATGGCATCCGCAGCCAGGCAATCCCCGGCCCCGGCTTTACCGGCTGCCGGACAGCGGAGCGCTGATCAACCGGATGGGCTTCAACAACCTTGGTGCGCAAGCGCTTGCCGATCGGTTGCGGGCGAGCCGGCCGCTGTCCGTGCCGTTGGGTGTCAGCATCGGCAAGTCGAAGGTCACGCCGGTCGCGGACGCCGTCGCCGACTACCGGCGTTCGCTGCGGGCGCTGTATCCGTACGCGGACTACTTCGCCGTCAACGTCAGTTCGCCGAACACGCCGGGGCTGCGTGGGTTGCAGGAGCGGGCGCTGCTGGACGACCTGCTCGCGGGACTCGCCGCCGAGTCGGCCGAACTGGGTGCCGGCAAGCCGATTCTGGTGAAGATCGCGCCCGACCTGACCGACGACGCCATCGCGGAAGTGCTCGGCGTGTGTGCCGATCGCGGGGTGGCGGGTCTCATCGCCACCAACACCACGCTCGCCCGGGACGGCATCGCGCCGGGCGACACCGGGACGGGGGAGCAGCAGGGCGGGTTGTCGGGTGCGCCACTGACCAAGCGGACGCGCGCGGTTGTCGAGTTCGTGCACCGGGAGACCGAGGGCGCGCTGCCGGTGATCGGGGTCGGCGGCATCGGTTGTGTCGACGACGCGCTGCGCCTATTGGACGCCGGGGCCAGCCTCGTGCAGCTCTACACCGGTTTCATCTACGCGGGGCCGAGCCTGGTGCGGTCGATCAGCCGGGCGATGTCGAAATCGGAACGCCCGTAGGGTGCGCAGCAGCGGGTGGCCGAGCACGATCAGCAGCGACCCCCACGCGATCCCGCCGAGACGCAGCCAGCCAAGATCGATCGTCAGGTCGCCAGCACCCGCCACGATCGCGGCGCCGGCCACCATCATGGTCAGCGGATCGGCCAGGTCCACGTGGTTGTCCAGCCACACCCGCACGCCGATCATCACCACCGTGCCGAACAGCACCAGCGATATCGCGCCGATCACCCCGTCCGGCAGCGTCTCGACCAACGCGGCCACCTTCGGCGAGAACGAAAGGGCGATCGCGCCGGCCGCCGCCACCACGTACGCGGCGGTGGAGTGCACCTTCGTCGCGGCCATCACGCCGACGTTCTCGCCGAGCGGCACCAGCCCGGACCCGCCGCCGGCACCGGACAGCGCGGTGGCGAGGCCGTTGGCGATGAGCGCGTCGCCGACGTTGCCGTCGAGGTCCCGGCCGGTGACGGTCCCGATCGCCTTGACGTAGCCGACGTTCTGCGCGGTGATCACCACGACCGCGGGCAGCACGCCGAGCATCACCGACGTGCCAAGCGCGGGCTGGTGTAGTTCCGGTATGCCGAGCCACGCCGCGTTCTGCAGCGCGGCCACCCTTGCCGGGTCGATCCCGCCGGTCACCGCGGCCACCAGCCACCCGGCGACCACCCCGGCCAGCACGCTCAGCCGGACCAGCAGTCCGTGCGACAGCACCGCGCACAGCCCGAGCACCAGCAGGGTGACGGCCGCGATCCACGGCGCGTGCGACACCCGCGCCCCGGCCGCCGGCGCCAGGTTCAGTCCGATCAGCGCGATAACCGCGCCGGTCACCACCGGTGGCATCACGGAATCGATCAGCCGGATACCGAGCGCCTTCACCGCGACACCGATCACCGTGACCAGAATTCCGGCGAACAGCACACCGCCCAACTGCGCGGCGAGGCCCTGGTTGGCGGACGCCACCAGCGGCGCGACGAACGCGAACGACGAACCGAGATAACTGGGGATCCGGTTGCGGGTGACCAACACGAACAGCAGCGTCCCGACACCGGAGAACAGCAGTGTGGTGGACACCGGAAATCCGGTCAGCACCGGTACCAGCACGGTCGCGCCGAGCATGGCCGCGACGTGCTGCAGGCCGACACCGGCCGTCAACGGCCAGCTCAGCCGCTCGTCCGGGCCAACCACCTCGCCATCACCCAGCCGTCGCCCGTCGCCGTGTACGGTCCACAGCGCCACGCGTGCCCCTCCCGGCCATCCGACAAGTCCCGACGATAGTGCCACGCCAGGTAGCCGGGGTACCCGCATCACAGTTCGATAATCACACGAATGTCGGCGGCCTTTCCGGCAAAACACCCATCCAGTTCGAAGCCCGCTACCTGAGGTGATGGAATAGGTCACCTGAGTCGCGAACGGAATGCGGCGGGATCTCGTGCCGATGTCGACGGCCGATCGCTACGGATTGATGTCGGCGACCAGGATCGACATGCGTTCCACGGCGTCGGTGAACTTCAGCCGGAAGTTGTCGACCTCTGGTGTGCTCGCGACCAGGACGACGTCCTCGCAGTCCCGTAGGCCTCTGGTGAGTCGGAGGATGACGGCCCGTCGCGCGGCGGCGAGGCGTTGGCGGTCGGGTGCCAGCGCGGCTGCGGTGTGCCGGCTCAGAGTGAGGGACTGGGCGCGCAGATCGCGCAGCGCCGCGGCGGCGCGGATGCCGATCTGGCGGGCCAGCACCAGGTCGTCGGCCGGCACGTACGGGCCGAGCGTGTCGAACGCCTCGGTCAAGGAGAGTTCCAGGTTCGCGATCCGCACCATGGTGTCGGCGCCGAGATCGGCAAGGTGCCGCTCGGCAAGGTGTCGCGGCGGCTCCGCCGAGCGCCAGCCGAAACGGCCGGGCTCCTGGCGGCGACGCATGCGGTGGTAGAGCAGCGCTTGTAACCAGATGATGCCGACCAGTCCGAGTATGACGGCGATGCCGCCGATCGAGTCGGTCCGGTCGGGGTCGTCATGCGTCGCGATCTCCGATACCAGCGTGCCCACCAGCGCGAACGTGGCGACCGTGCACACCGTGAGCCATACCCGGGTCCAGATCCGCACCGCAAGCCAGCGGTGCGACATGACCCGGCCGGTCCGGGTGCTGATCTTGATCGGGACATCGTCGCGCACCGGCGGGGTGCCGAACGGCGAAACGCGCGCCGCCCCGCCGGTCCGGACGGACCTGGCGGGGCGATGCGCACGTCGGGACGGCATATGACCGTGCCCGGTCAGGGCGTCGCGTCGGCCTCCGGGCTCTTGGCCTGGCTCTGCGACTGCTGCACCCGCGCCGCGATCTCCTGCTGGATGCTCGCGCCCGCCGAGTTGCTGGAGTTGCCACTGGTGATCTGGGGGGTGACCGAACCGCCGTGCAGCGACTGGCGGATCTGCTCCAGCCGGTTCGAGCCCGCCATGTTGACCGTGGACTGCTGGACCTCCAGCATCCGGCCCTGCACCGAGTTCTGGGCGAGATCGGCGGAACCGAGTGCGGTAGCGTAGCGCTTCTCGATCTTGTCCCGCACCTCGTCAAGCGACGGCACGTTGCTCGGCGCGGCCAGCTCGCTCATCTGGTTGAGCGACTTGGAGACCTGCTCCTGCATCTTGGCCTGTTCGAGCTGGCTGAGCAGCTTGGTCCGTTCGGCCAGCTTCTGCTGCAGCATCATCGAGTTCCGCTCGACCGCGGTCCGGGCACCGGCGGCCGCCTTCAGCGACGCGTCGTGCAGGGTCTTCATGTCCTCGATGCTCTGCTCCGCGGTGACCAGCTGGGTCGCGAACAGCTGGGCCGCGTTCTCGAACTCGGTGGCCTTGGCGTCGTCACCCTTGCCGCGCGACTCGTCGGCCAGCACCAGCGACTGCCGTGCGGATGCCTGCAGCTTCTCGACCTCGCCGAGTTGCCGGTTGAGCTTCATCTCCAGTTGCCGCTGGTTGCCGATCACCGCGGCCGCCTGCTGCGACAGCGCCTGGTGCTGGCGCTGTGCCTCCTCGATGGCCTGCTGGATCTGTACCTTCGGATCGGCGAGTTCGTCCACCTTCGACGAGAACGCCGCCATCAGGTACTTCCACGTCTTCACGAACGGGTTGGCCATCTCCTCCGCCTGCCTTCTCCCCTGCTGCGCCGAGCCTGGAGTGGGTACCAGCCCACCCGCGTCCGGGCAACGACCTCGTGCCGTCTGACCTACATCGTGTCAGGTGCGGGCGCGAGCTTCCACCGGCCCCGCGTTTCCGCGCCACGACACCGCCGGCGATCGCCCCCTGCGCGATCGCACGACGCCAACCGACGGCCACGTGGGATCCGTCACACCGTCATGACCTGGTCGGATCGGTCAGGCCGCGACGGTCACACCTCCGCCACGCCCAGTGATGGACGTGGTGAGCCGGTGGCTCAGTACCGGTTGCAGCCGCAGGTCCGCCAGGTCGGTGCCGACCACGGCGGGCACCATCCGGCCGCCCTGCAGCGACGTGGACCGCTCCCGGAGCCGGGCACTGTCCACCGGAGCGCTGCCGGTGGGCACCGCGACGTCGTCCACGGTGTGCACGTCGACCGCGCTGACGTCCGCGGCTACCAGGTGCAGCAGATCGGACAGCGGCAGTTCCAGCGCGTCGCAGATGGACGCCAGCAGTTCGCTGGAGGCCTCCTTGCGACCGCGTTCGACCTCGGAGAGGTACCCGAGGCTGACCCGGGCGGCCCGGGAGACCTCGCGCAGCGTTCGCTGCTGGGTGGTGCGGGCATGACGGAGCCGATCACCGATCGCCTCGCGCAGCAGCACAGTCATCGCGCGCCTCCCTTCGGTTCGCCCGTACCGACCAGATTACCCAGCGAGACCGCCGGCCGGCACCGGCTGGCGGGCGCTATGCCAACAGCGAACGAGCCAGCTACCCGGTATGTTCCCGACGCCGACCCCCGATCGGGTGATCAACCCGATTCGGGTGCTGTGTACGGTCCGTGGCCACCATGTGGGAATCAGCCGGTCAGCGCGGCATGCAGGTGGTCGATGGCGGCCGTGACGGCGGCCGTGCGGACGGCGTGCCGGTTACCCGCGACGTCGAGGGTGTAACACGTCACGCCGGCCGATTGCGCAATCCCGAGGTAGACCCTGCCGGGCGCCACGCCGTCCTGCGGGTCCGGTCCGGCGACCCCGGTGAGGCCGACGCCCCAGTCCGCGCCGCACACCCGACGGGCCCCGGAGGCCAGCGCGACGGCCACGTCCGGGTGTACGGCACCGTGCTCGGCGAGCAGTTCGGCGGGCACGCCGGCGAGGCTGGTCTTGAGGTCCGTCGCGTACACCACGAGGCCACCCCTGACGACGGCGCTCGACCCGGGCACGGTGGTCAGGGCAGCCGTGACCATGCCGGCGGTGAGCGATTCGGCCGTGGCGACGGTCTGCCCACGCGCCACGAGCAGTTCGACGACTTCGGCCACGCGGGTACTCACGACGCGCCGGCCACCGCTCGTTTGCCTCGGGCGCGAAGGCGGACCGCGCGGACGACGTAGTCCGCGCCGGTGACCACGGTCAGGGCCACCGCCAAGCCCATCACGATCCAGCGGACCGGGTTGAAACCGGCCGGGAACGGCAGCAGGTACAGGCCGATCGCGATCACCTGGACCAGGGTCTTCGCCTTGCCGCCTCGGCTGGCCGGGATCACGCCGTGCCGGATCACCCAGAACCGCAGCACGGTCACGCCGATCTCGCGTACCGCGATCACCACTGTGACCCACCACGGCAGTTCGCCGAGCGCGCTCAAGCCGACCAGCGCGGATCCGGTCAGTGCCTTGTCCGCGATCGGGTCGGCGATCTTGCCGAAGTCCGTGACAAGGCCCCGGCTGCGGGCGAGGTTGCCGTCGAAGTGATCGGTGATGGACGCGACCGCGAACACCGCCGTGGCGATCAGGCGCCAGCCGAGTTGGTGTCCGCCGTCCGCGAACAGGGCCGCCAGGAACACCGGCACCAGCGCCAACCGGGACACGGTCAGCGCGTTGGCCACGTTGAGCAGCGGCACCGGCGTCGGCTCCGGTGATCCGCCGGCCGGCGTGCTCACCCGGACCTCGGCAGGACCTCGACCGGCCGGACCACGAGGTCGACACCCTCGGCGGCGGTCACCGCGCACCGCACCAGATCGCCGACCACCAGGCCCTCCGCGCCGTCGGTCAGCACGCACTCGCCGTCCACCTCGGGGGCCTGGTGCGCGGCCCGGCCGGCGCAGTCGGAGTCCTCGTCCGCGAGCCGTTCGATCAGCACGTCGACCAGGTCGCCGATCCGGTCCTCGGCGCGTTGTGCCGTCAGCTCCTCGACCAGCGCCGAGATCCGGCGCACCCGGTCGGCGATGGTGTCCGCGTCCAGCTTGCCCGGCAGGGTCTCCGCCTCGGTGCCGTCCTCGTCGGAGTAGCCGAACACGCCGACCGCGTCCAGCCGGGCGCCGGTCAGGAACCTCTCCAGTTCGGCTACGTCGTCCTCGGTCTCGCCGGGGAAGCCGACGATCACGTTGGTCCGGATCCCGGCCGCCGGTGCCAGCGCCCGGATCCGGTCGACGAGGTCCAGGAACGACTCGGTCGACCCGAACCGGCGCATCCGGCGCAGCACCGGCTCGCTGGCGTGCTGGAACGACAGGTCGAAGTAATCGGCCACCCCGGGTGTGGTGGCGATTGCGGTGACAAGGCCGGGCCGCGTCTCGGCCGGCTGGAGGTAGGAGACCCGGACGCGGTCGATGCCGGGCACCGCGGCGAGTCTGGGCAGCAGGGTGGCCAGCGCGTCGGCGCCGCCGTCCGTACGCGGCAGGTCCTTGCCGTACGAGGTGGAATTCTCGCTGACCAGATACAGCTCGCGCACGCCCTGTCCGGCCAGCCAGACGGCCTCGGCGACGAGTTCGTCCGGCGTCCGGGACACGAAGGCACCCCGGAACGACGGGATCGCGCAGAACGAACAGCGCCGGTCACACCCGGACGCGATCTTCAGCGGCGCCACCGGAGCCGAGTCCAGCCGGGTCCGCACCACCCGGGGACCCCAGCCGTGGCCCGGGATGGCGACCTGGTCCTGCTCGGCGGCGGCCGGCCGGTGCACCGGGCTGATCGGCAGCAGCGTGCGCCGGTCGACCGGTTTGTGCGCGAGCACCTCGCGGCCGGCCAGGACGTCGTCGAGGCGTTCGTCGAGCGTGCCGTAGTGGTCGAAGCCGAGCACAGCGGCGGCTTCCGGCAGGCTGTCGGCCAGTTCGGCGCCGTAGCGCTCGGCGAGGCAGCCCACCGCGACCACCTTCGCGCCGGTTCCAGCGACCGCGTCCGACGCGGCCAGCAGCGTGTCCACCGAGTCCTTCTTCGCTGACTCGACGAAACCGCACGTGTTCACCAGCACGACATCCACGGGCTTGCCGTCGTCCGTGTCGTCGTCCGGCACGTGCTCCCAGCCACGGCCGGTCAGGCGGCCGGCCAACTCCTCCGAGTCGACCTCGTTGCGCGCACAGCCGAGGGTGAGCAGGGCGAACCGGCGGGCGGGGGTGGGTGACGGCACCGGATCAGGGTAACTTGCGTCGGCCACCGCACCGCCCACCGCGGGCGGGCCGATCGGTACCGCATGGCCGGGTCAGGCCGTGGGGTGTGTCGCCAACTAGAGTCGTACGGTGTGGTTCGGGATGCTGTGCGCCCTGTTCGCGGCGATCTGCTACGGCGTCGCCGCGACGATCCAGGCCGTGGTGGCGCGCGGGACGAGGGATGACCGGCAGGGTGTCGACCCCAGGCTGCTGATCCGGCTGCTCGGGCAGTGGCGTTATCTCGGCAGCGTCGGCCTCGACGTGATCGGCCTGGTGGCGCAGGTGAACGCGTTGCGCACGCTGCCGCTGTTCGTGGTGCAGGCGGCGATGGCGGCCAGTATCGCGGTCACGGCGCTGCTGGCGACTCGGTGGTTCGGCATTCGCCTGTCCAGGACGGAATGGGCGTCGGTCGCCGTGGTGTGCGCCGGCCTCGCGATGCTGGGTGCGGCGGCGCAGAGCGAAGGCGCGGGCCACGGGAGTCACGCGTTCCACTGGGGCCTGCTGATCGCGGCGCTGGCGTTGGCCGGGCTCGGCGTGGCCGCCGGCCGACTGCCCGACCCGGCGCGGACGGCGGTGCTCGGGCTGATCAGCGGGCTCGGTTTCGGCACGCTCGGTACGTCCATCCGGGTGGTGCCGGACCTGGCGCCGCTCACCCTGATCCGCGATCCGGCGACATACGCCGCGATCGTGGCGGGCATCCTGGCCGGCTGGTTCTACGCGTCGGCCCTGCAGCGCGGCGGGGTGGTCGCGGCGACCGCGATGATGCTGATCGGCGAGACGGTGCCGCCGTCGGTGGTCGGCATCGTGCTGCTCGGCGACCACACCCGCCCCGGCTGGGCGCCGGTCGCCGTCGCCGGTTTCGTCATCGCGCTCGCGGGTGCTGTGGTGCTGGCCAGGTTCGGCGAGATCAAACACCCGCAAGCGCCGCCAGAGCCCGTCACGGTGGAGGTCGGCGGTGCCTGAAGGGCCGCTGGTCCGGCGGGCCCGCACCAAGGACGTGCGGCGGATCAAGACCTTGGTGGACAGCTACGCGGGCCGGGTACTGCTGGCCAAGGAACTGGTCACGCTGTACGAGGCGGTCCAGGAGTTCTGGGTGGCCGAGTTGGACGGCGTGGTGGTCGGTTGCGGCGCGCTGCACGTGCTGTGGGAGGACCTGGCCGAGATCCGCACGATCGCGGTCGACGGTGACATGGTCCGCCACGGCATCGGCCACAAGGTGGTCGACAGACTCATTGACGTCGGCCGGGAACTGGGCCTGGCACGGCTGTTCGTGCTGACGTTCGAGACGGAGTTCTTCGCACGCCACGGTTTCGTCAAGATCGACGGCGCACCCGTGTCCCAACAGGTGTACGACGAAATGCGCCGCTCGGCCGACGTGGGTGTGGCGGAGTTCCTTGACCTGCCATACGTGAAGCCGAACACGTTGGGCAACACCAGAATGCTGCTCGACCTCTGATCTCAGCGGCTGGTCACGGTCGCGGCTAGGCGCCACATCGTCGTCGACGGATTGGTACTGCCGCTCTCGGTGAGTCGGCGCCCTCGATCGATAGCGTCGGCGATGCCGGGCGCGAAAACGGTGAAGTCGAGCTTGCTCTTGTCGTAGGCGGCGAGGTAGCGACAGAGTGCGGACTTGGCGGCGCCCGCCCCATTCAGCCACGCAGTGTGCTCCTTGAAATGCAGGAGCAGCCAGAACTCGAAACACGGATTGGAAATCGCCAACGAGATCTCCGCCCGCCGGGCGTTCTCGGTGGCGGTCTTGATGTCGTCGTCGAATTCGTCCACGTCAAAGACGCACCAGACCTCGTCGAAACCGTCCGGGTCGCGCTGCCGGACCACTTCGGCGTAGTCCACCAATTGGCTTGGCGCACCTGCCTCTGGCCGGACCACGATTGCCACAGATGAATCGCGGAAGTATCGGCGCATGCCGTCGAGGTACTGCTTCTCGGTCCGTACCCCACAGCACACAACTAGTACCCGACTTCGTGGCGTCCGATTGCCTGGCCTGCGCCGCTGCGTGTTGTCACGCCGGATCATCCGGCGACCCCCCGAGACTCGAACCACGGACCGCCGCCGCGAAGTCCTCGGGAAAGATCCGCGGTACGGCGCCGTAGCTGCCGCCGAGATACCGGCGCTCGGTGTTCTCTCCTTTGCGCGGGCTGAAGTCGCTCAGCGGGTACAGGCTGGTCTCGCCGGCCTCGTTCTTCTCGGTGAACCACACCTGGTCGCGCCGTAGCACGTGCTCGCCGAGCATTGGGCTGAGCAGCGTGGTGTCGTGGGTGGTGCAGATCAGTTGGGCCAGGTTGGGATTCGTCGAGTCGTCCTGGAACAACGCCAGAAGCCGTGCCGTCAGCCTGGGATGCAGGCTCGTGTCGATCTCGTCGACGAACAGCGTCGAGCCGCGTTCCAATGCTCTGAGCGCTACGTGGAGAATGCGCAGCCAGGCGCGAGTGCCCGCAGATTCGTCGCGGAAGTCGAATGGATCATCCGGTGACGAGTGGATGAAAAATACCCTCATCGTCGGTGGGGACTCGTAAGGATAGTCCTTCACCACGGATATATCGGAAATCCCAACGTCGGCGAACTTCAACAGATCCACCACGGTTTGGCGGAGTCGTGGCGAACTCTCAACTAATTTCGCCATCTCGTCCAAGATGATCGGATAGCTAGCATGGCCGATACCTAGCTGAGTTCTGAACCACGTGTATACCG
>DATBCR010000638.1:0-8519 GCA_036270375.1 Pseudonocardiaceae bacterium
AACGTGAAACTGATCGGCACCGCGGAACTGCTCGGCGGGCTCGGCCTGGTCCTGCCGGCGGCCTTGAAGATCGCGCCGGTCCTCACGCCGATCGCGGCGGCAGCGCTTGGCGTCACCATGATCGGCGCGTTGATCACACACACCCGGCTGCGCGACCCGGTGGTCAACTTCGCGCCGTCGATCGTGCTGCTGGTGTTGTCGGCTTTCGTTGCGTGGGGCCGGTTCGGGCCGTACCACTTCTGACCCGGGTTCAGCGCCCCACGGCGTAGCCCTGCATGGCCCTCGGGTTGGCGCCCGCGCGCAGCAGTCCGGTAGCCACGTCCCTGGCCACGGCGGACAGCCGGCCAAGTGCCCACTCGCCGCCGTCGACCAGTGCGTGACCGCGTTCGGCCAGCTCGGCCATGGTCGCCGCGCCGAGCCGAGACTCGACGACGAGTTCGCCTGGCGTCCACGAGCGCGGGTGGAACGAGCTGGGGAACGCGCCGGAATGCCAGGCCGGGGCGTCGATCGCGGCCTGCAGGTTCAGCCCGCCGACGGTGTGCGCCAGCCAGAAGCAGAGCTGCCACTGGTCCTGCTGGTCACCGCCTGGGGTGCCGAACGCCATCGTCGGCACGCCGTCCCGCAGCGCCAGCGACGGCGACAGCGTGGTCCTCGGCCGTTTCCCGGGTGCCAGCGAGTTGGGCAGGCCCTCCTCCAGCCAGAACATCTGGGCCCGGCTGCCGAGGCAGAACCCGAGTTCCGGGATGGTCGGCGACGAATGCAGCCAGCCGCCGGACGGAGTCGCCGACACCAGGTTCCCGTGCCGGTCCACCACGTCGACGTGCACCGTGTCGCCCCGGGTCTGGCCGGCCGGGCCGACCGTCGGCTCACCGACCGCGCCCGAACTCGCCGTAGCGCCGATGCCGAGTTCGCTGGTCACGAAGCGCGGCAGCCGGGGTTCGCGGCCACCGGGTGAGCCGGGCCGCAGTTCGTAGGAAGCCTGTTCCCCCACCAGTTTCGTGCGCTGCTCGGTGTACTCCGTGGACAGCAGGTCGGCCAGCGGCACGTCCGGCACGTCGCCGTACCAGGCCTCCCGGTCGGCGAAGGCCAGTTTCGCGCACTCCACCGCGACGTGCACGGTTCGCGCCGACGGCACGCCGTCGGCGTAACTCAGCTCGTCGGCGAAACCGTTGAGCAGCAACAACTGTTGCGCCAACACCGGACCCTGGCTCCAACGGCCGCATTTCGCGAGCGTCCACCGTCCCAAGTCGACGGTGAGCGCGTCCTCATAGGACGACTGCCAGCCGGCCAGGTCCGCGCCGGTCAGCATGCCGGCGTGGTCACGGCCGGAGTCGTCACGGAAAGCGTTGCGGCAGAAGGCATCGATCGTCTCGGCGACGAAACCTTGGGACCACGCGCGCCGTGCCGCCTCGATCTGCGTCTCGCGATCCCCACCGACGGCCTCGGCCGCCGCGAGCAGCCGCTCCCACGTGTCGGCCAACCGTGGATTGCTGTGTCGCACGGCGGGTGGCCGGCCGTGCGGCAGCCACAGCGCGGCCGACGTCGGCCAGTGGTCGCGGAACAGGTCGGCGACCGCGGCCACCGTGTCCCCGATCCGGTCGACCACCGGATAGCCGTCCCTCGCGTAGCCGATCGCATAGCCGAGCACCTCGCGCAGCGACCTGGTGCCGTGGTCGCGCAGCAGCGTCAGCCAGGCGTCCCACGAGCCGGGCACGGTCGCCGCCAGCAGGCCGGCGCCGGGCACCAGGTCCAACCCGAGGTCCCGGTAGTGCGCGATGGTGGCGGCGGCCGGCGCGACGCCCTGCCCGCACAGCACTCTGGGCACGGGGTCGGCGCCGGTGGCGAACACGATCGGCACCTCGCCGCCGGGACCGTTCAGGTGCGGTTCGACCACCTGGAGCACGAACCCGGCGGCCACCACGGCGTCGAAGGCGTTGCCGCCCGACTCCAGTACCGCCATGCCGGCCGCCGAGGCCAGCCAGTGCGTCGAAGCGACCATGCCGACAGTGCCGGACAATTCCGGCCGTGTGGTGAACACACACCCAACTTAGGCGCTGCACACTTGCGCCGGGGAGCCGCAAGAATCAGGAATCCTCCTACCCGTCGCCCTGTCAGACTGGACTGAGTCCCGCACCAGCGGTGATGCCGACCCCTCCCCAACGGGTATGGCGGACCTCACTCTGGTGATGGACCGAATGCGCACAGTGGCCGCAGAGCCGATCCGTAGACTCGTGCGGTCGATGTTTGACATAGCCGGGTGAGGAGTATTCCGAACCGGTAACGTCCGGACGGCGTGCCGCGATCCAGCAGCAACGGGTGCGGCCGGCGACATCGGGGTCGACAGGCGGGCAGGGGTGTGAGCATGCGGGGACCGATGCGCGGATGGCGTGCCCGCAAGGCGGTGCGCGCCGCCGAGATGCTCGACGACATCGTGGACAGCCAGCTGCCGCTGCTGGCTGGGCTGCCCGAGGCCAGCCGCCGCCGATCCGCCAGCTACCTGGCCGAACTCGTGATGCTCGCGCAGGCGTACCGGCACTACGCCGCCGGTTGGCTGGACCGCAGGGAACTCGAACAGCGCAGCCAGCTGACGATGCGCAGGCTGAACAACTTCCGGCACCCGCACCCGTCCACCGCGCAGTTCACCGAACAGGACTGACACGGCAGGCAACCGGCCGGTAACCTACCATCAGTAGGCAGATCGGGGAGGTTGTCGTGCTGGCGTATGAGCGCATCGGATCCGGACCACCGCTTGTCCTGCTGCACGGCGTCGGCCACCGACGCCAGGCCTGGTACCCGGTGCTCGACCACCTCGCCGACCAGCGCGAACTGATCCTGGTCGACCTACCCGGCCACGGCGAGTCCGATCCACTCGTGTGCCACGGCAAGACGGCGGTCGGCGTGCTGCGCGACGAGCTGACCGCGTTCTTCGAACAGCAGAACCTGGACCGCCCGCACATCGCAGGCAACTCGCTCGGCGGCCGGATGGCACTGGAGGCCGGCGTGCTCGGCATCGCCCGCTCGGTCACCGCGCTGTCGCCGGCCGGTTTCTGGCGCACCCAGGCCGGTTTCGGCTACACCCGGCGGTTGTTCAGCACGGTCGAGAAGGTCGGCAGGCGGGTCGGCCCACGGGCGCCACGGCTGGTCCGGTCCACGGCCGGCCGGGCGATGATGTTCGGCTGGATCAACGCGCACCCCAGCCGGCTGGACCCGGAGCGGGCGCTCGGCGACTTCCACGCGTTCACGCTGGCCCAGCCCGCCCTGCACTCGCTGGTCCGGGAGGCGACCCCGTTCACCGGCTTCGTACCGGCGAACATCCCGGTCACCATCGCGTGGGCGGCACGCGATCTCGTGCTGCCGCCGTACCAGGCACGGCAGGCGAAAGCGGCGCTGCCGGGCGCGCGGCACATCCGGCTGCCCAGCTGCGGTCACGTGCCGATGTCCGACAATCCGGCGCTGGTGGCCAGCGTGCTGCTGCAGGGCAGTGCGAACTAGCCGCTCACGACGGGCGCGCGGACCAGCACGGCGGCGAGGCCGAACGCGATGCCCAGCACGGCCACCTCCATGGTGACCCAGCTCAGCACCGCCGTCCGGTTGCGTTCGATGATCTTCGGCAGCAGCTTGAACCGGGTGTAGCCGCCGAGCAGGCCCGCGCCGACGACGCACAGGCCCTTGGCGATCAGGATCCAGCCGTAGCCGGTGGTGAACAACGCGACGTACCAGTGCACGCCGGGTGTGTCGTACAGCTCGAACCAGCCGTTGAACGCGCCTGTCACGGCGACCGTGAACACGCAAACCGTTGCCAGTCTTGAGAACCGCGGCAGCCCTTCGGCCAGCAGGTCCCGATTGTGCGCGAGCAGCATCAGCACCGCGAGCAGGCCGCCGGTCCAGCACACCGCGCTGATCACGTGCAGTTCCAACGAGATCGTCGTGACATCACGCCAGCCGGCGGTGTCCATCGCGGCGTGCCCGGTCACCGGCAACGGCAGCAGGGCGAACATCGCGACGGTGATCCGCAGCTCCGCCGGCACCGACTCGCCCCGGTACAGCGCCAGCACCGCGATCACCAGGTACAGCAGCGCGCAGCACGCCACCACCAGCAGGCCCTCGCCGGACGGGATCTGCCGCACGTACCGCTCGATCGCCGCGATGGTCACCGGCTGACCGGGGCTGAAGTCGGCCACCTCCACCACGAGCGACGTCAACGCCGCCACCAGCCACACGGCCGCGCTCGGCACCGCGACCCGCCTGGCCAACGCCAACGCGGCACCCGGCCGACGAGCTTTGTCGACGCCGATCAGCCTCGGCAACAAGCTCACCCCGACCGTGGTGAGCGCCGCGAGGTCGACGAGCGCACGGGACAGCGGCAACCCGACCACGACCGCCATACTCGGCGCGACGATGCCCGGCACCACGGCGGCCGCGGTGAGGGCGATCCCGACGAGCACACCGAACACCGCACCGCACGCCAACACGACCAGCAGCGGATAGTGCGCCCGGCGGGCGGTCGTGGCCGTGGTCGTCATCGCGAGTCGTCCTCCGGGCCGCCGACCCGACGGGCGCCGCGCAGGGCGATCGTGAGACCGCCGCCGAGCAGCACCGCACCGCCCGCGATCCACAGCCAGATCGGCACTCCGCCGCCCCCACCGCCACCGCTGGCACTGGAGCTGTCCATGCCGGGCATGTCGCTCATACCCGGCATGGCCGCCATGGCGGACGGGGTGATCGGCGTGCCGTTGCCGGCCCTGGTGAGGGTGAACGTGATGTCACCGGTCACCGGGTGGCCGTCCGCCGAGATGATCCGGTAGCTGGCGGTGTAGACGCCGGCCGGGCCGAGCGGCGCGACCTGGGTGGTCACCGAGTTGCCGTCGACGGTGGCGGCCTGGTCGCGCTCCCACCGGGTGCCGTTCGGGCCGGTCACGATGATCATGTTCGGACCGGTCCGGACCGGAGCGTTGAAGTCGAACCGGATCTCGGTCGGCCCGGTGGCCATCGTCGCGCCCTTGCTCGGGCTGCTGCCGACCAGGACGTCGTGCGCGAACGCCGGGGTGGCGATACCGAGCACGGCGAACCCGGCTAACACCGCCGCGACGATGACCCGCCTCATACCCCGGACTCCTGCCTTGCCCCGTCCCCGGCGTGCGTGGCCGCTGTGGACGCGGAACGCCGGCCACGGGTGACCGCGCCGATGCCGAACCCGAGCGCGATCGCGGCCACCACGATGCCGGCACCGCCGAGCCACCGTGCCGTGCTGTCACTGCTCGACGCCGACGTGGCCGCGGGTGTGGGCGCGGACGAGTCGGCGGCCGCCAGCGTGAGGCTGGGCGTCGGGTGTTCCGGCTCGGCCTTGCCGGCCACGGTCGGCTGGTTCCAGTTCACCACGTCACCGTTGCTGTAGGTCTGGACCGCCGGCATCAGCAGTGCATCGGTGTTGTCCGGCAGGCTTTCGACCGCGATGGAGAACTCCTCGAACTGGCCGGGTACGATGCCGCCACCGGCCGGCGCGGTCCAGGTGATCGACTGGACCGCCTTGGTGATGGTCTGGCCCGACATCTTCACCGGCTTGGCGAGCGTCATCATGGTTTCCTGCGCGGTCCAGCCGACGACCGGCTTGATGGCCGCATTGGACAGTGGGCTGGTGGTGGAGAAGTTCACCCGCACCTTGACGGTGTTCGCGGTGTCCTCCTCGTTCGGCACCCGGAACACGATCTCGGCGTCGCCGCCCTTCTGCGGGTTGTCCGGGCTGTGCGCGGACACATGTGCCGATGCCACACCGGCACTGAAAAGTACAAACAATCCGGTCGCGGCCACAGTGGCGGCAATACGCCGGGAAACTTTGTTGGACATGAAAGAGTGCTCCACGTTGTTGGGGTGCACGAGCACACGCGTCGGCGCGGCCGGTGCGGTGATGGGGACGGGTCAGACCGTCCTCGGCGGCCCCCGGCGCGGGTCGGACAGCCGCAGCAGCGCTGACATCGGCCGGTGCAACGGCGTGGCGGCGCACCTCAGCGCGACCGGCCCGGCCGGCACCGGCGGCGCTACCAGCACCGTGGGCAGCAGCATCGAGAACACCGCAGCCAGCCGGAACAGCACGGCATCCGCGCTGGCCAGCAAAGCCGCCGTGACGAGCACTGCGACCGCGTGCGCACCCGTCATCAGCAGCGGCGTGTCCATCCGGCCGCCCGCCATGTCCGGCTCGGCCACCGACAGCAGCACGTGCGTCGCCAGTTGCGCGGCACCCAGCACCAGCAGCACGGTCCCGACGCCATGACGCCGGTCGGCGAGCGCGACACCGAACGCGGCCAGCCCCACGGTGAGCAGCGCGGTCAGCGCCGGATCCGGCAGCCCGCCACCGGCGACGGCATGCGCGGCCACCGCCAGCGCGGCCGATGTGACGGCCAGCGCCATGCCCCGGATCACCCGGAGGGCACCCGTGGTCGGCGTCGGCTGACCTATCACGGCTGCACAGCCTAAGCCGCACGACCGGGGCACCGTGTCAAGACTTCATGCCATTGAGTGAATTCGAGCAGCCGTCAAGAACGGGGTTCGGACGTATCGGACGCCGCGCCGAGTCGACGCAGCAGTTCCTCCTCGATGAGGTCGAGCGCCGAGGCGACCGCCCGATGCGCCGCCTTCCGCCGCGCGGCCGGCATCCGCTCCGCGACCCGCACCGCGACGGCCAGTTTCGCCAGCGTCTCCCGCGCCTTGACCGCGAACTCCCGGTCCGCGTCGGACGTCTCCAACTTGGCCAGCGAGGCGTCGGCACCGGCGATCCGGGCGTGCAGCGCGGCACCGCGGCCGGTGAAGTCGGCCAGCTCGGCCACGTCGATCCCGAGCCTGCGGGCGCGGTAGCGGTCCACCCCGTCCCGCGCCGCCGAAGCGGCCCGCACCAGGTAGGGCGTCACCACCGGCAGTACGGCGGGCGCGAGCACCTTCGCCACACCGACCAGGTTCTTCGCCCGACCGGGCGTGAACCGAGGCGAGCGCTGCTCGCCGTCCGACTCGCGGAGTTTCCTGGCACCTGCCACGTCCGCCAAACCTACTGGTCACCTGGGTTCGCGGCCACATCGGCCGGGCCGCACCGGGATAACGGTGCTGGGCCGTCGGGGTCAACCCGGTCACCAGGCGCCTGCCGACACTCTAGAGTCTCTGTCCGTGAACAACCCGGTGCTGCTCGACGCAGGCGTGGTCACCCGCTGCCGACGCCGGGTACACCTGGACAACGACCCGACGATGGTGGACGCCGCGAAGGCGCCGCCGGACCCGGCCGGCGAACAGCGGGCGGCGGACGCGACCGCGCACCGCCGGCGCGTCGGCGACGGCTTGGCCCGACTGTTCGGCTCGTCGTGGATGGAGATCCCGACCGGCGCCGACGTCACAGCCGCGGACCGGGAGCGGGCCACCCTTGGCGCCATGCGTGCCGGTGCCCGGTTCATCTGGAACGCCCAGCTGCCGCGCGACCCGGTCGGCGGCCGGCGCGGCCGGATCGACCTGCTGGTCCGCGGCGGTGACGGGTACCTGCCGGTGCTGGTGGTCCGGCACAAGGTGACCGACCCGGGTGCCGGCGCCCGCACGTCCCCGCTGTCCGACCCGACGCCCGAGGGCAGCCGGACCGACCCGTTGCGCAAGGTCCGGCCGCAGCCCCGCGACCAGCTCCGGCTGGTGCACATCCGCCAGCTGTTGCGCGCCTGCGGCACGGCGGCGACCGGCCGGGCGGTCGGCGGCGTGATCGGCCTGGACGCGGACGCCGTGCTGTGGCACGACCTCGAAGCGCCGAGCTGGCCGGGCGGACGCACCGCGTTGACCGAGTACGAGGTCCGGTTCGCCGACCGGCTGGCGATCGCGGACGCGGCCCGGTCCGGCGCGCAACCGCTTGCGTGGCCGTCCCGGATCATGGACTGCCGCAGCTGCCCGTGGTGGCCGACGTGCGCGGCCGACCTGACCGCGGCCCGGGACGTGAGCCTGGTGCTGCGCGGCGAGGACGCGGTCGCGTTACGGCACGCCGGGGTGCGCACGGTGGACGAGCTGGCCGCGCTGTCGCCGACCGGCGAACCACCCGTGCCGCTCGTGAGCATCCCGCTGCCGGACGCGGTCGCGCTGGCCCGCGCGTGGCTGGCCGACCTGACCGTGGTGCGCCGCGTGACGGAGGTTTCGGTGCCACGGGCCGACATCGAGGTCGACGTGGACATGGAGAGCTTCGGCGACTCCGGCGCCTACCTGTGGGGCTGCCTGCTGTCCGGGCCGCGCGTCGACGATGTCGGCATGCCGGCCGGCTATCGCGCTTTCGTTACCTGGCAAGGGTTGCCGACCAAGGACGAGGCCCGGTCGTTCGGCGAGTTCTGGCAGTGGCTTGCCGACGTCCGAGGTCACGCGCGGACGGCCGGACTCAGCTTCCGCGCGTACTGCTACAACGAACTGGCCGAGAACCGCTGGCTGCTGGCGTCCGCGGACCGCTTCGCCGGCACACCGGGGATACCGGACCGGGAGTCGGTCGAGTCGTTCATCAACTCCGACGCGTGGGT
>DATBCR010000639.1:0-1960 GCA_036270375.1 Pseudonocardiaceae bacterium
CTCGGCCCGCGGCCGGACATGCGTGCTCGCCACGCTCACCGCGGTGACCCACTCGTCGACCAACTGCTCGGCGTCGGCGATCCGGACCGAAAGTCCTCGGGCCCGCCGGTCGTACTGTTCGGCCTGGCGTTGCAGGTCGGCCAGCGTCGTAGCCCACGCGAACAGCACCTCGGCGGCCGCCGTCACGGTGTCCTGTTGGTCGTGCAGGCGGGTGGGCAGCGCGGCGCCACGGCGTCGGAACTCGTCGGCCGCGGCACCGCGCCACGCCTGTGACGTGGCCATGGCGTCGGTGCATCGGCCGGCGGCGTCGGCGATGAGCCGGCCGGCCTCGGCGAACTGTTCCGCCAGTGCGCGGGCACTGTCCACTGTGCCCGGTGCCGGGTCGAAGCCCAGTCCCGTGTACCCGGTCACGACGTGTCCCGCAGCGTGTCGATGATCCGCTGTTCGGTGTCGGCGTAGCCGGCGAGGCTGTCGCGTAGCCCGGTCGCGGTGTCGGTGACGTCCGCCGTGGTGTGGTCCAGGGTGGTAACCGCGCCCTGCAACAGGTCGGCGGCGGTTGCGTTCAACTCGTCGGTGCCGAGGTCGATGCGGGGCTCGTCGTGCAGCGCCGATGCGCCCTCGCGCAGGGATTCGGCCGCCTGATCAAGGGCGCGGGCGCTGTCGCGCAGCACCTGCTGATCAAGATGGTATCCGGTCATCGACCCGCCTACAGGCCGAGGACCGGCGGAAACGCTGGCGGCAACTCGCCGATCAGGTCCGGCCGCCCGGCGTACCTGTCGCCGTGCTCGGCGTCCTCGTCACTCCTGCGGCCGCCGCCCGCCATCGGCGCGAAACCGTTCCACCCGGCGGGTTCCTCGACCGCCGCGCCGGCCACCCGCGCCACGCCGTCCTCGGCCGCCGTCCGCGCACCGACCGCGCTCATCGCACCCGGCCCGGGGAGAGACACACCGACCACGCCGCCGCCGCCGGCCGCGATGCCAGGTCCGCCCGTGGCCACGCCACCAGCGGGAATGCCCGGTATCGCGCCGCCGGCGGCCGACCCGGCGAAGTCGGACGGGGTCGTGCTCGGCGGCGCGTCCGATGGTGTGGTCGACGGCGGGGTCGTGCTGCCCGGCGCGGGAGGAGGTGGTTGGACCGGCGGGTGGGGCTCGGGAGACGGGGGCGGCAGGGGCATGCCGGTGGCGCTGGGGGGTGTCGTGAACTGGTGTTGGTGCAGTTCGGTGTAGATGGTGCGGGACTGGCTCGCGTAGTGCTCCATCACGTGCACGGCTTCGGTCTTGCTCGCCGCCGCCTGTTCCGGTGTCGCGGTCTGGTTCTGCGGTGTCAGCGCGCCGGCCTGGACCGGGTACGGCATGGACAGCCGGGCACGGTTCACCACGTGGGCGTACTGGGACAGCAGGCCGGCGATGTTGTTGGCGGTGTTCGCGGTCGTGTCGGCCCATGTCAGGAAGTCGTTGATGTGGCCGGCGGCGGTGTTCGCGGCCTGGCCGTCCCAGGCGCCGAGCACGTCCTGCGCGACCCGGTTCGCCAGCGTGGTGGCCTCGCCGAGTTCGTTGGCGAGTTCGCGGAGTTTCTCGCCTTCCGTGAACATGGTCTCCGGGTCGGCGTTCTCGACCATCTGCCACATCTGCTCGTGCGTATAGTGCTGCCACCGGATCGGGCCGAGGCCGGGCGTCGTGTCCATCAGGCGCTCCGCATCGGGTCGGTGTTGTCGGCTTCGGTCCGCGCGTAGCTTTCGGTCGTCTGGACCAGGCCCGTGAGGATCCGCTTGAGTCCGGCGAGGTACGCGTCGGACGCGTAGCCGACGCCGCCCGTGGTGCCGATGCGGTGGTTGAACCGGGTGCCGAGCGCGTTCGCGACCGGTCCGCTGCCGTCGTTGATTCGCGAGGCGAGCGTGATCCGCTGTAACGTTCCTGCGAAGTCGTCAGCGCATTTCTGCCATTGCCGAACGGCCTGTAAC
>DATBCR010000640.1:0-1524 GCA_036270375.1 Pseudonocardiaceae bacterium
TCCTCGAAGGTGCGCAGCGCCGAGTAGTGGTTGTAGGAGCCGGCGGTGTCCGTCGAGCCGGCCGTGATCCAGTGCGGGTTGAACAGCACGGCGCCAACCTGGCCGCCGCCCGGCATCGTCCCAGCCGGGGGCTCGGTGTTCGGGGTCAGGCCGGTGATGCCGAGGAGCTGGTAGTAGGTCTTACCGCCGAACGCGGCGACCGGGGAGTTGAGCAGCGGCGAGTAACCGGGGTTGGCGCTGTTCGGGCCGGGCTGCTCGCCGTCGCCCGCGGTGGTGTCGGTTGTCCCGCCCTCGTCGAAGGTGATCATGACCAGCATGCTGCCGCTGCGGTACGCGGGGGAGTCGAAGATGAGCGGCATCCAGGTCTTCAGCCAGTCGTCGGCGCCGACCAGGCCGCCCGTCGTGGTGCCCGCGTCGTTGACCCCGGCGCAGGTGGCATCGTGACCGTCGTCGCACAGGTTCGGCGTGATGAACGCGAAGCGCGGCGTCGACCACTGGTGCTTCAGGTCCTGCGCGAGGTGGCCCGCGTAGCTGACCGAGCCGTTGGCGGCCGTCGTCGCGGTGCCGAGCTGTACCATGTCCTGGGCGCACAGCCAGGAGTTGTCGATGACCGAGTGGAAGTAGTCGAACGGGTTGTGCCGGTTGGCGTACTGGTCGGTGACCGCCGACTTGACCTGGGATCCGGTGGCGTTCGGTCCCTCGGCGGCGTTGGTGTCGTCGGCCCCGGTCCCGTTCGCCTGGACCGGGTGGGCGCAGTCGGTGCCGCCGAGCGGGTCGGCGACGCCGCCATCGCGGGCCGGGTCGTTGCCCATGTCCCCGGCGTACTCACGCCAGTCGCTGCCGGTCGTGAACGGGTACGCCGCGTCGAGCTGGTTGCCGATCGTCTGTACCGACCGGGGGAAGACGCAGCCCTGGCCGTCGACCTGGCCGGGGTACAGCGCCCGGTTCGGGTCAGGCGTGCCCGGCGTAACGTCCTGGAAGACACCGGACAGCGAGGTGATGCTGGAGACGCAGTCGCTGCTTGTCAGCTGGTTCGGCGCCTGGCCGGAGACCTGGGAGATGTAGTTGTCCAGGCTGACGTGCCCGGTGGCGTAGTAGTTCTTGACGAACTCGCCCATCGGCAGCAGCGTGTGGTTCAGGTAGGTGGCCGGGGAGTTCGGGCCGAACGTGGTTCCCTCGCTCTCGTTCTCCAGGTCGATGACCAGGACGTGCTTGATCGCCCCGGTCGGCAGCGGGGTGCCGTTCCCCGCGGCGGAGGCCGCCATCGTTGGCGCCAGGGCCAGCCCTGCGGCGGCGGTTCCCGCCGCGAGGGCCGCCACCGCGGCGCGACGCGCGCGTGCCTTGCGGTTCATGCGAGCTCCTTGAAAGCCGTGCGGACGGAAGCAGGAGATTCCGCCCATTGCGCGACGAACGATCACACAGTGACACGACGAGACGGCGGCGCATAGGTTGTGCGGGAGTGACCGAAGAGTGAACAAGCGGCTCAGGTCGCCGGCTGCCCCGGCGGGATCAGTCGGCTGCCCG
>DATBCR010000641.1:0-4214 GCA_036270375.1 Pseudonocardiaceae bacterium
GCTGGCGGGGGTCCTGTTCCTCGTGTTCGAGTTTCCGCGTCTCAACGTCTACCACAACGCCAGCCACGGGTCTTCCGTGCACCACATCGTCGGTGCGGCCGTCGGTGCCGTCATGACGCTCTCGATCGCGCTGCGCGGGCACCTGCCGATGCGGACGTGGACGATCGCGACCTGCGGTGCGGCCGTCCTGCTGGCCAGCCACGTCGAGGTCGGCCCGTTCGGCCCCCAGGGCACCACGGCTTCGGTACTTCTGCTGTTGACCCCGCCACTGGTCGCGCTCTACACGGTGGCCCGCACCGACCAGGCCAACGGACGCTTCGCCGTCGTCGCGTCGGTGCTCACGTTCGGGCCGCTGCTGCTGGCCGACACGATCTGGGTCGACGCGGAACGGACCGCCGTGCTCGCCGCCGGTGTACTGGTCACGGCGTGGGCGCTCGGTGAGACCGTGCGCACCAGGGGTGAGGCGGCGGCCGTCCGGCTCGCGGCGCAGGACGCCGAGAAGTCCGAGCACGACCGCGCCGTCGCCGCCGAGGAGCGGGCCCGGATCGCCCGTGAGCTGCACGACATCACCGCGCACCACATCAGCGTCGTGACGCTGCAGGCCGGCACCGCGCGGCTGATGGCCGAGGCCGGCCAGGCACCCAGCGCCGAACTGCTCAGCGGCATCGAGACGGCCAGCCGGCAGGCGATGATCGAGATCCGGCACGCGCTCGGCGTGATCCGGTCCAGCCCGGGCGGTGCCGCTCCGCTGCCCGGCATGGCTCAGCTGCAGGAACTCACCGGCCGGATGGCGCTGGCCGGGCTGACCGTGACCGTCGACGGCTCGACCGGACCGCTGCCCGGCGGCCTCGAACTGACCGTGTACCGGATCGTCCAAGAAGGACTCACCAACGTCGCCCGCCACTCCGCCGCCCACGCCGCGCTGGTGACTTTCCTGCGTGGCAACGGATTCCTGGAGATCACGGTGGCCGACGACGGCCCGCCCCGGCTCGGCCCGCTCGTCGGTCCAGGCGGTCAGGGCCTGATCGGCCTGCGGGAACGCGTCAACGGCGCGGGCGGTGAACTCCGCACGGCGCAGCGGCCGGGTGGTGGCTTCGAACTGCGCGCCATCCTGCCGACCGGGCACGCGGCGGTGGACCGGACGCCGTCGCATACCACGCCGTCGGAAGCCAGACCGTGACGATCCGCGTGCTGATCTGCGACGACCAACCACTGGTCCGTGCCGGCGTGCGAACCCTGCTCGGCACCCAGCCCGATATCGAGGTGATCGGCGAGGCGGCCGACGGTGCCATCGCGGTCGCGGCGGCCGAGCGGCTCCGGCCGGACGTCGTGCTGATGGACGTCCGGATGCCGGGCACCGACGGAATCGCTGCCACGGACCGGATCTCGGGTGGCGACGGCGCTCCGCGCGTCCTCATCCTGACGACCTACGACCAGGACGAGTACGTGTTCGACGCCCTCGCGTCCGGTGCCAGCGGGTTCCTGCTCAAGGACACCCGGCCCGAGGAGCTGATCGCCGGCATCCGGTCCGTCGCGGCCGGTGACGCGCTGCTCGCGCCGTCCGTCACGCGCCGCCTGATCGGCCTGCTCGCCCGGCGCGCCACCACCGACGCGCGGCTGGCGGCGAGCCGGCTGGAACTGCTCACCAAACGGGAAAGTGAGGTGTTCGGGCTCGTCGTGCGCGGGCAGTCCAACGCCGAGATCGCCGTGACACTGCACGTGTCCGAACACACCGTGAAGACGCATGTTGCCAACGTGCTGCGGAAACTCGACCTGCGCGACCGCGTGCACGCCGTGATCTTCGCCTACGAGTCAGGCTTGGTCGACCGCGCCTGAGCACCATTGTGGACAGTGCCCCTACTGAGCCTGTTCGTCCGCGAGGAAAAGATAGTTCCTGGCGTGCGCGCATACGGCGTCGGCGGGCTGCCAGCCGTCGTTCCAGATGTGCATGGTGTAGTGACGTTGCGCCAGCCACTCGACGACGGCGTCCGGGGTGTGACCGTACCTCTCGATGTGCCGGGCCTCGATCTCCAGCAGCAGCGCCGGCCGGAACTTCTCGATCACGTGCTGTCCGCCGGTCAGCACCAACAGTTCCGCGCCCTCGACGTCGACCTTGACGAAGTCGAGCCGGGTCAGGTCGGCGCACAGGGCGTCCAGCGTGTCGACCTGGACGGGGTGGTCCACGTGGCCGGCGAACTCGGCGTTCGAGCCGAGCCCTGTGGTGTTCGCCATCAGGAACGACCGGCCGGTGACCTTGCCCCAGCGACCGACCGGCACGCTCATCGTCAGCGTGCCCGGTTCCGTGCCCAGCGCCACCTCGTGTCGCCGCACGTTGCGGCCGTCCTTGCCGCCGATCACGCTGCTCCACAGGCGATGGGCGAACCGCAGCGGTTCCACGCAGTGCACCTCGCCCGTGTCGCCGACGAGGTGGGACAGCAGCAGGGTGTAGATCCCGGCCGCCGCGCCGACGTCGACGCACACGTCGCCCGGATGGACGAGGTCGGCCAACCCCAGCAGTTCCGGCTCAAGGTAGGGCGTCCGGCGGGCCAGCAGCTCGATCACGTCGACGGTCAGTGCCGCGCGGTT
Organism: Pseudonocardiaceae bacterium; assembly: GCA_036270375.1. Classification (GTDB taxonomy): domain Bacteria; phylum Actinomycetota; class Actinomycetes; order Mycobacteriales; family Pseudonocardiaceae; genus DATEPR01. Next base: position 2,587 of record DATBCR010000641.1, read on the forward strand.
CCAGCGGCGCCGTGCTGTGTCCATGACCGTGAACGGTAGGGGTACTCGGCGGGCGGCGCCTCACCGGCCTTGCCTATTTCGGCGCCCCACGTCCGGTACCGGCGGGTTAGGGGCCTCAACCGTGGGATGAGTGCGCCCGCTGAGGTTCACCGACGGTTCATCGTGATGTCGTCGGGTCGTCGCCGTTGCTGTGCACCGTGAGCCCGGCGATCGGGCGATGCCGTCCCGCGCGGAGGAGAACACGATGAGAAAGTGGACCACCCTGCTCGCGGTGGCGGGCCTCACCGGCGGCGTACTGGCGTCCGCGGCCACCCTGGCCGGCCCGGCGGCCGCTGATCACGGCCCGTTCCTGTTCCCGGGGAACCTGTTGGTCAGCCGCAGTGTGTACATGGGCGCACCGATCACGGCCGGCCAGACGATGCTGCCGCCCGGCTGTACGACCGGATGCGTCGTGGCGAGCAGCGACGGCTCGTACCCGGGTGTGTGGAACAACGACCAGGTGGACGGCAGTTTCGGCGTGACGTCACCGGTCTACCTCGACGAGATCACGCCGTCCGGCCGGTTCCTCGGTTCCGTCGCGGTGCCCAGCGGCCCGCGGCACGACCACCTCGTGACCAGCTTCTCGTCGAAGTCCGAACTCGCGCTCAACCTGTCGACGGACGGCCGCTACATCACGTTCATGGGTTACGTCGCCCCGGTGAGCGCGCTCGACGTGTCCAACTCCAACACGCCGGGGGTCATCGACCCGACCAATCCCGTGCCCGGCGCCACTTTCCGCGCGGTCGCCCGGATGGACGCGTGGGGACGGTTCCAGTTCACCGAGACCAACGCCTACAGCGGCAACAACGGCCGCGCCGCGATCCTGAACGACCGCGCAGGCGTGTTCTACACGGCAGGAAACGCGGGCAACGGCGGCAACCCGCAGCCGGTCGGCGTGATCACGGGCACCGGGGCGCAACTCGTCACACCTACGCGGCGGCCGGAGCGGTTCCAGCAGCCGGCTGCGACCACACCGGTCGGCAGCTTCAACATCACCGAACTCGGCGACCCGGCGGACAAGATCGGCAAGGACACCAACTTCCGCGGCCTGACGGTGTTCGACAACGTCGTGTACCTGACCAAGGGCAGCGGCGGCAACGGGGTGAACACGGTCTACTTCATCGACACCACAGGGCATGCGTGCCCGAACGGGGTCGGGGTGCCGCAGCCGGGTGCCGCGCTGCCGACGTCGCCGATCGCGTTCGACCCGGGTGTGGTGCAGGCGCAGGGGCTGCCGAACAACATGTGTGTGCTGGACGGTTTCCCGACCGCGCTGAAGACGAAGACGTCGTTCCCGTTCGGGGTCTGGTTCGCCAACCCGGACACGGCCTATGTCGCGGACGAGGGAAACGGGACGAACACCTTCTCGGCGACGACCGGGACGTACACGGCGGCTGCCGCGCAGACCACGGCCGGGCTGCAGAAGTGGGTGCGTGCCAACGGGATCTGGCAGCTCGCGTACACATTGACCGGTGGTCTGGACCTTGGTGTGCCGTACCAGGTGCCGGGCTATCCGCAGGGCGTGAACGCGGTGACCGGGCTGCCGTGGGCGCCCGCGACGGACGGCCTGCGCAACCTCACCGGGCGGG
>DATBCR010000642.1:0-13738 GCA_036270375.1 Pseudonocardiaceae bacterium
CGTGCAGGCCATCGAGTCCGGCCGGACCGCCCCGGTCGAGCACGGCCTGACCCGGCCGCCGGAGCTTGAGGGCGAGGCGACGTCGCGGGCGATCACGCTGGCCAAGGTCACCGGCGCGCCGCTCTACATCGTGCACCTGTCGGCGTCACAGGCGTTGGACGCGGTGACGGCGGCGCGCGACACCGGGCAGAACGTGTTCGCCGAGACCTGCCCGCAGTACCTCTATCTGTCCATTGAGGACTTGGCCAAGCCGGACTTCGAGGGCGCGAAGTACGTGGCATCGCCGCCACTGCGGCCCAAGGAGCACCAGGCGTCGCTGTGGCGGGGACTGCGCACGAACGACCTGTGCGTGGTGTCCACCGACCACTGCCCGTTTTGCTTCAACGAGCAGAAGGAATTGGGGCGCGGCGACTTCTCGAAGATCCCCAACGGCATGCCCGGGGTCGAGCACCGGATGGACCTGCTGCACCAGGGTGTGGTGGCCGGCGAACTGTCGCTGGCGCGGTGGGTCGAGGTCGCGTCGACGACACCGGCCCGGATGTTCGGGCTGTACCCGCGCAAGGGCACCATCGCGCCCGGATCGGACGCGGACATCGTGATCTACGACCCGGCCGCGACCCAGACGCTGTCGGTCGAAACGCACCACATGAACGTGGACTACTCGGCGTACGAGGGGATGCGGATCACCGGCCGGGTGGAAACCGTGCTGTCCCGCGGCCGGGTGGTCATCGACGGCGGCGAGTACCACGGTGCGACCGGGCACGGAAAGTTCCTGTCCCGCGCGCTGAGCCAGTACCTGAACTGAACTAGGGGAACCGTGATGGATTTCGGCATCGTCCTGCAGACCGACCCGCCGGCCAGCGCCGTCGTGGCGACCATGCGCGCGGCCGAAGGGCACGGCTTCTCGTACGGCTGGACGTTCGACTCGCACGTGCTGTGGCAGGAACCGTTCGTGATCTACTCGCAGGTCCTCGCGGCGACGTCGTCGCTGGTGGTCGGCCCGATGGTGACGAACCCGGCCACCAGGGACTGGTCGGTGATCGCGTCGCTGTTCGCCACGCTGAACGACATGTTCGGCAACCGGACGGTGTGCGGCATCGGCCGGGGCGACTCGGCACGGCGGGTGATCGGCCAGCAGCCCGCCACGCTCGCGACGCTCGGCGACGCGATGCGGGTGATCAAGGGCCTTGCCGAGGGCCGGGAGGTCGTGCACCACGACACGCCCGTCCGGATCCCGTGGGTGCGCGACGGGAAGCTGGAGATGTGGATGGCGGCCTACGGGCCGAAGGCGCTGAAACTGGTCGGCGAGCAGGCGGATGGTTTCATCCTGCAGACCGCGGACCCGGACATCGCCCGCTGGACCATCGGTGCCGTGCGCGACGCGGCCCGCGCGGCCGGCCGGCCGGTGGACGCGGTGACGATGTGCGTCGCCGCGCCGGCCTATGTCGGAACGGACATCACGCACCAGCGCGACCAGTTGCGCTGGTTCGGCGGGATGGTCGGCAACCACGTGGCCGATCTGGTGGCCCGCTACGGCACGTCCGGTGCGGTGCCACGCGCGCTGACGGACTACATCGAGGGCCGGCAGGGCTACGACTACACACACCACGGCCGCGCCGGCAACCCGTCGACGGACTTCGTGCCGGACGCTATCGTGGACCGGTTCTGTCTGGTGGGGCCGGAATCCGCGCACATCGAGCGGCTGCACGAGTTGGCGGAGCTTGGCGTGCAACAGTTCGCGGTGTACCTGATGCACGACCAGCCGGAGAAAACTCTGGTGGCGTACGGAAACGACGTGATCCCGGCACTGGCCTGACCGCTCAGTCGTGGCCGCTGACCGAATGCGGCTGGTAGGGCGCCATCAGTCGCGTTGTCTCGTCGTCGGTCAGCGTCACGTCTACCGCGGCGATCGCGTCGGCCATATGGTGGGGTTTGGTGGCACCGACGATCGGTGCGGTCACCGCAGGGCGACTCAGCAGCCAGGCCAGCGCGATCTGGGCCGGCGGCAGGTCGCGTTCGCCTGCGATGGCACGTACGACGTCGACCACGTCGTGGTCCGCGTCGGTGTAATTTTGCTCGGCCAGCGGGTCGCTGTTCGCCCGTAGCGTGTGACGGGTGCCGGCGCGGTCGCGGTTGCCGGCGAGCAGTCCTCTGGCCAGCGGGCTGTACGGGAGGACGCCGACACCCTGGTCGGCGCACAGCGGGAGCATCTCCCGCTCCTCCTCCCGGTACACCAGGTTGTAGTGGTTCTGCATCGACGTGAACGGGGTCCGGCCGGCCGTCCGCGCGATGTGCTGTGCCTTGGCGAACTGCCACGCGAACATGCTCGACGCCCCGACGTACCGTGCCTTGTCGGCCCGTACCACGTCGTGCAGCGCGGCCATCGTCTCCTCGACCGGCGTGTCGTGGTCGAGGCGGTGGATCTGGTACAGGTCAACGTAATCCGTGCCGAGCCGGGTCAGCGACGCGTCGATCGCGGCCAGGATGTGCTTGCGGGACAAGCCCTTGTCGTTAGGCCCGGTTCCCATCGGGAAGTAGACCTTGGTGGCGAGCACGTAGTCGTCGCGGCGCGGGAACAGCTTCGCCAGCAGCCGCCCGGTGACCTGTTCGCTCACGCCGTTGGAGTACGTGTCCGCGGTGTCGAAGAACGTCACGCCGGCCTCGACGGCCGCGCGGACGATCGGCTCCGCGGCGTCCTCGCCCAGGATCCACTCGCGGTTGGTCGGGGCGCCGTAGCTCATCATGCCGAGGCAGATCCGCGAGACGTGCAGACCGGACGAACCCAATCGGACATATTTCATGGGCTCATGATCCCGCCGACTGCCTCGAGAACCAAGGCTATTGGCCGCGCTGGCCGTCGATCGCCTCCCGCGGCTGGTCGAGGTGGCCGCAGTGCCGTGAGGTGGCCACCACCTGCCGGGACCGCGGCCAGCATCCCACCGCGAACCGACCCGAGGGTGTCCGGTCGCGTCCGTCAGCCAGGTTTCAGCGGATCGGGCGGGTGCGGCCGTCCCAGTTGCCGGCAAGCAGGCCGGGCAGCAGGTCGGCCAACTGTTCCGGGTACACGGTGTCCGATGTGGACTTCAGCTCGCGCCGGGTCCACCAGCGGTGACCGTCGGTCAGTTCGACCTCGACGTCCGTGAAACCGTTGTGCCGCACCGAGTCCACGTCCGACGGTGGCACCCGGACCAGAAAGAACCACTCCTCGCTGTGGAACGTGTCGCCGTCGAACGGGAAGCTGACCCTGCGGACCCACGCCGGCCCGACGAGTTGGTCCTCGGTCGCGTGGAGCCCGGTCTCCTCGTGCAGTTCGCGGACCGCCGTGGCCCGCAGGTCCTCGCCGTTCTCCACGCCGCCACCGGGGGTGAACCAGAACGGCTCGTCGACGCGGCCTGGGTCGTGGCCATGGAACAACAGCACCCGACCGGCCGGGTCGGCCAGTACGATCCGCGCCGAGCGGCGCCTCGGCAGCGCGACCGGCGCCGAATCCGGGTCGGGCTCGGCGATCTCGAAGTACTCCGGGCGTACCGCGGTGCCGGCCAGCCGCAGCCAGCGCACCAGCCGTCGCCGACGGAGCGCCCTGGTGTCCCGGACGGCGTCGTTGTGCACCCGTCTTGCCAGCACCACACGCTGTTCGGCGTCGTCGAGTTCCTCCGCCAGCCCGACCGGGATGGCCGCCCGGTCCAGCTCGCCGAGCAGCCGGGACAGCTCGTTCTCGGACGCCTCGCGGTCGCCCCGGTCAGCCAGTTCGGCCCGGTCGGCGGCCTCCCGCAGCGCGTCCGCGGTGGCCTGTGGCACGCATCCGGTCGCGGCGACCGCCCTTGCCACCACGGCCCGTCGGGCGAGCGAGGCGTCCATACCGGCCCACGCCGCGTCGGTGCGCACGTGCAGCCGGTCCAGCCGGGTCGCGGTGCCAAGCAGCCACGGCCCGAGCACCAGCGCGACGAACAACACAACGACCAGCAGCGCGGCCACGGAATGCTCGTTCATCAACCAACCTCCACCCCGCGACAGCATGCCGGAGCCCCGACACCCCGATCACCGGTGGGTCACTTGTCGCCGGCCTCGTGCACCCGGCCCGGAGTGGCCGCGATCGCCGTCTCGTACACGCGCAGCACCTGCGTCGCCACCACCGACCAGTCGAACCCGGCCACCCGCCGCTGCGCCACATCCGCGAGTTCGGCCCGACGGGCGGGATCGGCCAGCACGCCTCGGATCGCGTCGGCCAGTGCCGCTTCGTCGTGGACCGCGGCCAGTACGCCGGCCGTGCCGTCGTCGAGGACGCGGCGGAACGCGTCGATGTCGCTGGCCACGACCGCCGTGCCGGCGGCCATCGCCTCGGTCAGGATCATGCCGAAGCTCTCGCCGCCGGTGTTCGGCGCGCAGTACACATCCATGCTGCGCAGCGCCTGCGCCTTCGTCTTGTCGTCGGCCTGGCCGAGCAGCACCAGCCGGTCGGCCAGCAGCGGGCCGGCTGCCTCGCGCAGGTCGTCCGGGTCGCCTCGGCCGACCACGATCAGTCGCAGGTCCGGGAAGTCCGGCACCAGTCGCCGCAGCGCGCCGAGCAGGACGGACATTCCCTTGCGCGGCTCGGTGAACCGCCCGACGAAACCGACCGTGCCGCCCGCCCTCGGGTAGCCGGCCAATGGTTCGGCGTCCGCGAAGAACCCGACGTCGACGCCGTTCGGAATCTCGACCGCGTCGCTGCCGAGGTGCTGCACCTGGACCCGGCGGGCCAGCGCGGACACCGCGATCCGGGCCGTGATCTTCTCCAGGAACGGTTGCAGGACAAGCTGGAACGCGCTCAGCGCCCGGGACCTCGGTGTCGACGTGTGGAAGGTCGCGACGATCGGGCCGTCCGCGACCATCAGCGCGAGCAGGGCCAGGCTGGGGGCGGTCGGCTCGTGCAGGTGCAGCACGTCGAAGTCGCGCTCCCGGATCCACCGGCGGACCCGGGCGAACGACCGTGGCCCGAAGGAAAGCCTTGCCACCGAACCGTTGTACGGAATGCCGAGCGCGCGGCCGGCCGGCGTGACGAACGGTGGCACCGGGCTGTCCTCGTCGGCCGGGGCCAGCACGTCCACCTCGTGGCCGAGCCTGCGCAGCGCCCGGCCGAGGTCCATCACGTGCGACTGCACACCGCCGGGCACGTCGAGGGAGTACGGGCAGACGATGCCGACCCTCATGCGGCATCCTCGATCAGCTCTGTCATGTCGGCGTGCCACAGCTTCTGCGTCATGTGCCAGTCCGTCGGCCGGGTCGCGATATCGCCCGCGAACACATCCGCCAGTGCCTGGGTGGCCGCCGCGACGCTCTCCTTGCCGGGCACCCGGATCGGCGGGTGGATCCGGAAACCCCAGCCGTCGTCGGTGAACCAGCTGCCGACCGGGAGCAGCGCGGCACCGGTCCGGGCGGCCAGCATGGCCGGGCCGCCGGGCATGCTGGCCTGCTCGCCGAAGAACACCACCGGCACGCCCGTCGCCGTGAGGTCGCGGTCGCTGACGAGGCAGATCACCTTGTTCGCGCGTAACCGTTGGGAGAGCACGACGAACGGGTGTCGTTCGCCGCCGGTCAGCGGGAGGATCTCGAAGCCGAGCGACTCGCGGTAGGCCTGGAAACGGCGGTACAGGGACTCCGGCCGCAGGCGTTCAACCACTGTGGTGAAACCGCCGTAGCGACGGGCGGTCCACAGGCCTGCGACGTCGAAGTTGCCGGCGTGCGGCAGGGCGACGATGGCGCCGGAGCCGGCCGCGATGGCGGCGTCCAGGTTCTCGCGGCCGTGGATGCACGGATCGACGCGGTCGTTCATCGCGTCGAGGTCCATCGCCGGCAGGCGGAAGGTTTCGCACCAGTAGCGGGCGTAGGAGCGCAGGCCCTCGCGGACCAGTTCGTCGAGTTCGTCCTCGCCGGCCCTCGGTACGACGCGGGCCAGGTTTCGGCGCAGCTGTCGGGCCGCCGGGCCGTCGCGTCGGGCGGCCCGGTCGGCGCCGGCGCGGAACAGCGCGTCGGCCATGGCTTTCGGCATCATGCGGACCACGTGCCAACCGGCGCCGAAGCCGAGGTCGGCCAGCCGGCCGGCGAAGGTCGTCACGTCGCGGCCTCCTCGTCCGGCTTCGTGTTCGCCGACCGCCACACCGAGGCAAGGCGCTGTACGACGGTGATCACGGCCAGCACCGCCAGCAGGAGCAGGGCGATCCGGGCCGCGTAGGGCACGCCGAGACCCTGGATGCCGGTGCCGACGAGCGCGATGATGAACCGCTCGGCCCGCTCGACAAGGCCGCCGTCGCCGACGAGGCCGGTCGCCTCGGCACGGGCCTTGACATAGGAGATGACCTGGGCGCTCACCAGGCACACCAGGGCCGCCGCACCCGTCAGCTTGTCGTGCGCGACGACGAGTGCCCACCAGGTGATGGCGCCGAACAGCACGCCGTCCGCGATCCGGTCGCAGCTCGCGTCCAGTACCGTGCCGAACGGGGTGACCTTGCCGGACGTCCTGGCCATCGCGCCGTCCAGCAGGTCGAACGACACGAAGACGGTGACCAGCGCGCTGCCGAGGAACAACTGGTTGAGCGGGAAGAACACGACGGCGCTGACGATCGTGCAGACCGTGCCGATGACGGTCACGGCGTTCGGGGTGAGACCGGCGCGCACGAGCCACGCACCGATCGGATCGGTCACGCGGGACACGGACGCACGGGCGAAGATGTTGAGCATGAGGCTGTCGGTCACACCTGCCGATTGGAGGTCACTGGCCTCGGCAGCGTATCGGCCGGGTTGGGCCGACCGGACGACGACACGGTGTCTGGCGTCGTCCCGGTGTCTTGCGTCGTCCCGGGCCGTCCGGCGTCAGCGGGTCACGGGATCCAGATGCCGGCGAACGGGTCGGGCCCCGCTTTGCGCAGCGTGGCGCAGATCTCACCTAGTTGGGCGATCTGCTCCTCGGTCAGTCCGTCGAACAGCACCGACCGGACCTGTTCCGCGTGGCCGGGTGCGGCGTCGGCGAGGACGGCGAAACCCTGTTCGGTGAGGACGGCGAAGGCGCCGCGCTTGTCGGACGGGCATTCGCGGCGTTGGATCCAGCCCTCCTTCTCCATCCTTGCCACCGCGTGCGACAGGCGGCTGCGGGAGAAGCGGTTGCGCTCGGCGAGTTCGCTCATCCGGAGGGTCCGCTCGGGCGCCTCGGACAGCGAGACCAGGATCTCGTAGTAGGTGGCCGGCATGCCGGAGTCGCGCTGGAGCTGGCGTTCGATCTCGCTGTCGACCATGCGTGTCGCCGCAAGATAGTTGCGCCACACGCGTTGTTGGTCCTTGGTCAACCAGCGAGCTTCCACCATGTGGTCAAGTGTACTCTCGTGGTTGAGCATTCAACCACGATCTGTGCTATGCTACTAGTTGAAGGTTCAACTAGTAAGGAGATCGGCAGATGAGCATCCCAGCCGTCGCACTCCCCGGCTACGTCGCCGGAACGTGGAACGTCGACCTGAGCCACTCGGACGTGTCCATCACCGCGCGGCACTTCATGGTCAGCAAGGTCCGAGGCAACTTCACCGACTTCGCCGCCACGATCGTGACCGCGGAGAACCCCCTGGACTCCTCGGTGACCGCGACCATCAAGGCGGCGTCGATCGACACCAGGCAGGATCAGCGCAACGCGCACATCCGCAGCGCGGACTTCCTCGACGCCGACAACTACCCGGAGATCACGTTCCAGTCCACCGGCATGCGCCAGCACGGCGACGCCTTCAAGCTGGACGGCAACCTGACCATCCGCGGCAACACCCACCCGGTCACCCTCGACCTCGAACTGTCCGGCATCGGCCCGGACCCGTACGGCGGCACCCGAATCGGCCTGTCCGCCCGCACGTCGGTGTCGCGCAGCGAGTTCGGCATCAACTTCAACGCCCTGATGGAAACCGGCGGCGCCGTCGTCGGCGACAAGCTGGAAGTCATCCTGGAGATCGAGGCCGCGCTGGAGAAGCCGGCCGCCTGACGGATCGCGTGCACGTCCACCGCATGGCGTCGACAGGCCATCACGCCGTCGGTGTCGCCGCCCATGCGGTGGACAACGCGGTTCGGGTTTCGTTCAGTAGTTCCGGCAGTACTTTCGTGTGGCCGATCACCGGCATGAAGTTCGCGTCGCCGCCCCATCTCGGTACCACGTGTTGGTGCAGGTGTGCCGCGATGCCGGCGCCCGCGACCACGCCCTGGTTCATGCAGATGTTGAAGCCGTGGGGCACCGAAACGCTGCGGATGACGCCCATCGCGCGTTGGGTGAACTGTGCGAGCTCGATCGTTTCGGCCGAGGTCAGGTCCGTGTAGTCGGCGACGTGCCGGTAGGGCACCACCATCAGGTGGCCCGGGTTGTACGGGTACAGGTTCAGTACCGCGTACACCAGCACTACCCTGGCCAGGATCAGTGCTTCGGCGTCCGGCAGTTCGACCAGCTGGCAGAACGGGCAGCCCTCGGCGTCCGAGCCGGCCGGCTTGGACTCGCCTCGGATGTAGGCCATCCGGTGTGGCGTCCAGAGCCGCTGCAATGCGTCCTGAACGCCCACTCCGTCCTGCGCCACCAACTCCGGACCGTTCGGGTCGGTCCGGTCGGTCACGATCACTGACTCCATGGCGGCGATCCTAGGGCCGGCGCCCACTCACGCCCCGGTCACCGACGGCTCGACGGCCGCGGCGGTCGGTGACGCGTTCTCGCGCCGTTCGATCCACGACACGATCGCCGCCACCGCCCGATCCACCGGTACGCCGTTGATCTGGCCGCCGTCACGGAACCGGAAGGACACCGCGCCGGATTCGACGTCGCTCGCGCCCGCGAGCAGCAGGAACGGCACTTTCTGGGTGGTGTGCGTCCGGATCTTCTTCTGCATGCGGTCGTCGCCCGCGTCCACGTCGACCCGAACACCCCGCGAACGCAGCGCCGTCGCCACCGAGTTCAGGTGTGCCACGTGGTCCTCGGCGATCGGGATACCGACCACCTGGACCGGGGCCAGCCAAGCCGGGAACGCGCCGGCGTAGTGCTCCGTGAGTACGCCGAAGAAACGCTCGATCGAGCCGAACAGGGCCGGGTGGATCATGATCGGCTGCTGGCGGGAACCGTCCGACGCGGTGTACTCCAGCTTGAACCGCTTCGGCTGGTTGAAGTCCAGCTGGATCGTGGACATCTGCCACGAGCGGCCGATCGCGTCCTTGGCCTGCACGGAGATCTTCGGCCCGTAATAGGCCGCGCCGCCGGGGTCGGGCACCAGTTCGAGACCCGAGTCCTCGGCGGCCTGGCGCAGCGTCTCGGTGGCCTCGTTCCACTCCCACTCCTCGCCGATGAACTTCGGCCCGTCGCCCCTTGTGGACAGTTCGAGGTAGAAGTCGGAAAGGCCGTAGTCGCTGAGCAGGTCGAGCACGAAACGCAGCAGGGAACGCAGCTCCCCCGGCATCTGCTCCTTCGTGCAGTAGATGTGCGAGTCGTCCATGGTCAGGCCGCGGACCCTGGTCAGTCCGTGCACCACGCCGGACTTCTCGTAGCGGTAGACCGTGCCGAACTCGAACAGCCGCAGCGGCAGCTCCCGGTAGGACCGCCCCCGGGAGGAGAAGATGAGATTGTGCATCGGGCAGTTCATGGCCTTGAGGTAGTAGTCCTCGCCCTCGAACGACAGCGGCGGGAACATCGTGTCCGCGTAGTACGGCAGGTGACCGGACGTGTGGAACAGGCCCGCCTTGCTGATGTGCGGCGTGTTCACGAACTCGTAGCCGGACTCCTCGTGCCGGCGCCGGGAGTACGTCTCCAGCTCGCGCCGGATGATGCCGCCCTTCGGGTGGAACACGGCAAGGCCGGAGCCGAGTTCCTCCGGGAAGCTGAACAGGTCCAGTTCGGCACCGAGCAGCCGGTGGTCGCGGCGTTCGGCCTCGGCGATCAGTTCCAGGTGGGCGTCCAGCGCCTCCTTGGACTCCCATGCCGTGCCGTAGATCCGCTGCAATTGCGGGTTGTGCTCGTTGCCGCGCCAGTACGCGGCCGCGACCCTGGTCAGGGTGAACGCCGGGATGTGTTTGGTGGTGGGCACATGCGGGCCTCGGCACAGGTCGCTCCACAGGCGTTCGCCGGTGCGCGGGTCGAGGTTGTCGTAGATCGTCAGCTCGCCGGCGGCGCCGACCTCCATCACCTCGGACGTGTCGACGTCGCTCTTGAGGTCGACCAGCTCCACCTTGTACTTCTCGTCGGCCAGCTCCTGCTTCGCGGCGTCGATCGAGTCGAGGACGCGGCGGGAGAACCGCTGTGCGCCCTTGATGATCTGGTTCATGCGCTTCTCGAGCGCCTGCAGGTCCTCCGGCGTGAACGGGCGGTCGGTGTCGAAGTCGTAGTAGAAGCCGTCCCGGATGGGCGGGCCGATGCCGAGCTTGGCGGCCGGGAACTGCTGCTGCACGGCCTGTGCGAGGACGTGCGCGCAGGAGTGCCTGATCACGCTGCGACCGTCGTCGGTGTTCGACGCGACCGCCTCGACCTCGACGTCCTCGTCCGGCGCCCAGGACAGGTCACGCAGGCGGCCGTCCGACTCGCGGACCACGATCACCGCGTCCGGACCCTTGCCGGGCAGGCCAGCCTCCCGCACCGCCGTACCGGCGGTAGTGCCGGCCGGGACCACCACGCGTGCGGCGGGGACGGCGGCTGGACGGGCTTGCTGGGACACGATGACCACCTTCGATACGACGGGACACGACAAGTAAGCAAATGCTATCCGCAAGCCGCCGTCGGCCACCTGCGGGTTTCCAGGACTGTGGACAACCAGTCTCAGTGACCGGAAAGCACGGTGATCGTGTTCGCGGTGACCAGCACGACCAGCCCGCCGCGCAGGAACGTGCGGTCCTGCACGTCCGGGCCGCAGTCGTTGCCGGCGCCGCCGGGCAGGCCGGAGCCGGCGAGGGTGTCGTGGCCGGTGGCCGGGTCGAGCAGGAGCAGTTGGGCGTGTTCGGCGCAGGTGTACGGATTCGGCCCGATCGTGTGCTTGATCAGGTAGAGCTTGCCGGCCGCGATGGCCGGTAGGTCGGCCTCCTCAGGGAACTCCCACGACCGCTGCCACAACTGGTCGCCGGTATGCAGGTCGAGCGTGACGACATCGACGCCGGACGCCCAGGCCAGCCGGGAACCGTCGGTGACCGTGGTCTCCGGTTCGAACCCGTCGGTCGTCGTCCAGAGCTGCGCGCCGGTCGCGGCGTCCAGCGCGACGTAGCGCTGTTCCTGTTCGGCCAGCACGACGTCACCGCGCACGAACACCGGCCCGAGCTGCCCGGCGACCGTGCCACGCACCAGGTCCAGCGGGCTGGACCAGCGCTGCCGGCCGGTCAGGTCGTAGCCCGCGACCTGCTCGCTGAGCAGGTGCGGCTCCGGGAAACCCGGGCTGACGCACTGTTCGAGCACGTAGACCCCACCCGCGTCCGCGCCGGCGCCGCGCACCCGGCAGTCGGTGCCGATCCGAACCGGCCAGGTGCGGCCGTCCCGCGCGGCGAGGTAGGTGACCGGCGCGCCGGTCATCGTCGGGTCGATTCCCGCGGTGACGTAGAGCAGGCCGTCACCGGTGATCAGTTGGCCCGAGCAGCCGCCGATCGGCTGGATCTGGCCCGGTTTCGGTGCCGCGCAGTCGAACCCGGCCGCCAGGTGCTGGCGCCACCGCAATGTACCCGCGGCCGCGTCGAACCCGACCGCATCCACGCCGTTCGCGGTGTTGATCACCACGAGTGCGGTGCTGCCGTCGCCGGTGAGTCCAGTTTCCTGCACCGTCCAGCCGCGTTCGTAGTGGTGCCAACGTTCCCTGCCGGTGCGCAGGTCCAGTATGGACACACCGGCCATGGCGGCGTCGCCGTGCTGGACGCGCCCGGCCACCAGTGCGGACGAACCGGCGACGTCGAACACCGTCAGATACTTGCGCCACACCAACGTGTCTACAGTGGATGGTGGGTCGCCGGTGACCGGGGTGACCGGCCCACTGGCTGTCGTCGCGTCGATGTCGCTCGCGTCGACCAGTCGGACGCTGGCGAAACCCGCTGCCGCCAACACGACCACGGCCACCCCGGCGGCGATGCCGGCCGGGCGCCACTGCCAGCGCGGGCCTACCTGCCGGGACAGCACCGCGAGCACCTGGCCGACCGCCAGCACCACCAGCGCGACGCACGCCAGCCCGGGACCCGGCCCGACCGACCGGTCCGTCGGCAGTGCCACCACGGCATAACCGGACAGCGCGGCCGCCGCGAGCGCTGTGGCCGCGCCCCACCACAACCCCCGCCTGCGCGGCCGCGCGAGCACGACGACACCGATGACCAGCGCGGCGGCGACTGTGATCAACAGCCACATCAGCCAGGAGGCGGTGGCGAGCAGGGACCGGATGCCGACCAGACCCTGCGCGCCGGACCACGGCAGGCCGGCGGCCACCACCGTGCCGACGAGACCGAGACCGGTCAGGGTGCTGCCGACCACCGGACGGCCGACCGGTCGAACGGGACGGCGCGGCGGTGGCGGCGGGTAGTCGTCGTCGGAGTCGGTGAAGTAGAAGACGTCCCCGAGTGGCACGACCTCCGACAGTGGCCCGAGGTCTGAAAGCGGCGCGATGTCCGCGAGCGGATCGCCGTCGGGGGCCGGATCGATGTCCCCAGATGCCACAGGTCCTCCCGGGGTCGGTACACCGGCCCGGCCGGCCGGGCCCGCACCCCAACGGTACGGGTCCGGCCGGCGAAAAGGATTGCCGTGGCCAGGTTCTCAGCGTCCCAGGATCTGCACGTGCCGGAAACCGACGAACAGGTTCGGGTAGCCGTCACCGACGCTGTTCTGGTCGTCCTCGCCGGCCGCCGCGATCCTGGCGAGTACGTCCATGCCGCGGATCACCCGGCCGAATGGGGTGAAGTTGGGCCGCAGCGTGGTGTCCTTCCAGGTGAAGAAGAACTGGCTGCCGTTGGTGTTCGGGCCGGCGTTGGCCATCGCGACGGTGCCGGCCGGGTAGGTGGCGCCGGCCAGGTTCTCGTCGGGGAAGACGTAGCCGGGACCGCCGCTGCCGGTGCCGGTCGGGTCGCCGCACTGCAGCACGAAGATCCGCTGGGTGGTCAGCCGGTGGCAGTGCGTCCGGTCGAAGTAGTCGCGCTCGGCCAGAAAGCGGAACGAGAACGTGGTGCAGGGCGCGGCGGCGGTCAGCACCTGGAACGTGATGTCGCCCTGGGTGGTGTGCATGACAACGGTGTACGGCTTGGCGGCCTGCGCGGCGTTGAAGATGGGCAGGCCCTTGAACCGGTCGGCTGGGGCTTGTGCCGTGTAGACACAGGCAGCCGGTGCGGCGGCGTGCGGAGCGGCGGATGTGTTGCCCTGCACGGTGTCGATGGCCGCGCCGGCCGGTGCCGCGAAGACGAGGCCGAGGCCGAGAACCGATGCGGTGATGGTGAGGATGCGGTTGCGTCGCATGGTTTGGATGTCCTCCCTGTCGGAAACCGGGCGTCAGCATAGTGTCTGGATCAGAAACGGACACCCATCCCAAAGCGTGACGGCTCCGAAACACCGACGACACCACCGCACAGCTCAGTACCGACGGTGACCCACGCACACCGAGTCGGGCGGTGGCGCACGCCTTGATCTCTGCCGAGAATGGAGAAACCCATGCAGTTCAAGCGCATCGCCGTCGGAGTCGTCGCAGCCGTGGCGGTGGCCGGCCTCGCCGCCTGTAGCAGCAACACCAGTAGCGGCTCTGGTACGGCCGGCGGCTCC
>DATBCR010000643.1:0-16597 GCA_036270375.1 Pseudonocardiaceae bacterium
AGGCCCGGATGCTGTTGCCGGCGTTCACGCTGCTGATCCCGGCGGCCGTCGCGCTGGCACGACGGCGGCGTGGCACGGTGCTCGCGGTGCTCGGCGGGATCGTGGTGGCCGGTGCCTGGTTCGGCGCTTACGCACTGACCGTCTGGCAGTACGCCATCTGAGTTCCATCCCCGAGGGCGGTCCAGGCGGCCCGACGTAGCCTGGTGGCGTGCTCAACCACGAGCTGACGCGGGCCGCGAAGCTTGCCCGGTCGAGTGTCCCGCTGCACCCGCTGATCGCCGCGCGCTGGAGTCCGAGGGCGCTTGATCCGGACGTCGACGTGACCGACGGGCAGCTGCGGGCGCTGCTGGAGGCGGCCCGCTGGGCGGCGTCCTACGGCGACACGGAGCCCGCGCGGTACCTCGTCGGCCGGCGCGGCGACGACACGTTCCGGCGGATCCACGGCGTGCTGACGGGCGGCAACCCGTCCTGGACGGCGACGGCGGCTGTGCTGCTGCTCGGCGCGGCCGTGACGACGAACGAGAAGGGCGATCTGCCGTACGCCGAGTACGGCCTCGCGCTCGCATCGCAGAACCTGGTGCTGCAGGCGGTGGCCGAGGGGCTGGTCGCGCACCAGATGGCCGGTTTCGACCAGGACGCGGCACGACGCGAGTTCGCGCTGCCGCCGGACGTGCGGCCGCTGATCGTGATCGCGGTCGGCCGGCTCGGCGACCCGAGCCAGCTCGCCGAGCGCAGGCGGGAGCGGGAGACCGCGCCCCGCAAGCGTTTGCCGCTCGGTGCGATCGCGTTCACCGGCGAATGGGGGCGGCCGGCGTTCTGACGGGTCAGAATGGCGGGGTGACCACACGCGATGACGCCGCCGAACTGGACGCGACCGATCCGATCCGCGCGCTGCGAGATCAGTTCCTGTTGCCGGACAACGTGATCTACCTTGACGGCAACAGTCTCGGCGCGCTACCGAAGTCCACTGTAGACAGAATCGCGCACACGGTCCGGCACGAATGGGGCGAACGGCTGATCCGCTCGTGGAACGAGGCCGGCTGGTGGGACGCGTCCCGACGGGTGGCGGGGCTGTTGGCGCCGCTGCTCGGTTCGTCCGCGGACGAACTCGCGGTTGCCGACTCGACCAGCGTGAACCTGTTCAAGCTGCTGGTCGCCGGGCTGCGGTCGCGGCCCGATCGCCCGGTGCTCGTGGTGGAGCGGCACGCCTTCCCGACCGACGTGTACATCGCGCGCTCGGCGACCGAACTGGCCGGCGGCGAACTGCGGCTGATCGACGGACCGGGCGAACTGCCGGCGGCCCTTGACGATCGGGTCGGCGTGGTGTGCCTGTCCCATGTGGACTTCCGGACCGGCGCGATGTGGCCGGCCGCGCGGATCACCGGCCAGGTGCGGCAGGCGGGCGCGCTGATGATGTGGGACCTGTGTCATTCGGCGGGCGCGGTGGACGTGGACCTGACCGGCTGGGGTGCTGATCTCGCCGTTGGTTGTGGATACAAATATCTGAACGGCGGACCGGGCGCGCCATCGTTCGCGTTCGTCGCGTCCGCACACCACGAAGCGCTGCGGACTCCGTTGCCCGGCTGGCACGGGCACGCCGACCCGTTCGCGATGAGCCCGGACTACCGCCCGGCGCCCGGGATCGGACAGCTCGCCAACGGCACGCCGCCGCTGCTGTCGCTCGTCGCGCTCGAACAGGCGGTCGGCGTGCTCGGTGGAGTGTCCACGACGGACCTGCGGGCCAAGAGCGTCGGACTCACGACGTTGTTCATTGACCTGGTGACCGAGCGCTGTCCCGGCATCGAGGTGGCCACACCACGTTCGGCCGGGCAACGCGGCAGCCAGGTGTCGCTTCGTTTGGACCACGCGTTCGAACTGACACAGGCGCTGATCGAACGTGGCGTGATCGGTGATTTCCGGGCGCCGGACATCGCGCGGTTCGGCTTCGCACCCGCTTATGTGCGCTATGTCGACGTGTTCGACGCCGTCGACCGGTTGGCACAGGTGCTGACCAGCGGAGATCACCTCGATAAACGATTCGCCGCCCGAACGGCCGTGACGTGAGCCGCCAGCGCCCACAGTGGAGTAAATCTCGGTAGAACAACGTCACCAAGTTGATACCTAACTCGACGCTATCCAGCGATGACACTGCGCGGTACCACCACATAGAGTGCCCCAGTCCTGACCTCGCAGGACGATCGAGTGGCGAAGTATCACCCGGTGCGGGTATGGACAATGTGATCTGCCACAGTGTGTGCCAGCGCCTCGGGGTTGATCGACTAGTCGGGGTTGGTGCTCCGCCCGCGTCGTGACGCGGCCGGCACGTGACGTGGATCGGGAGAACAGGAGCAGGAATGCGGCAAGGTATGCGCCGGGCCATTGGCATCGGCGGGGCGACTTTCGTGGCAGTCGGGGCCACCCTCGCGCTGACCCTCCCGGCCAGCGCGCACACGCCGACGGTGACAGCGGCATGCACCGACGGCCAGATGACGATCTCCATCGACCTTGAGCAGTACGCGAAGGGCACCAATGGCCAGGTCAACACCGTCACGGTGACCGACCAGCCGACCGGCGGGAGCCTCATCACCCTGGTCAAGGCCGGCACCACGTTCGACACCATGTTCAAGGCGTCGTTCGACTCGCACTCGACGCCGGCGACCGGTTCCGCCACGGTGCAGAACACCTTCGTCGTGACGATCAAGGCGTGGGACGACCCGAACAACCAGAAGGGCTTCTCCCCGACCATCACGAAGGTCGTCGCTTCGTGCAAGGAGACGCCGCCCCCGCCGCCGCCAACCACGACTCCGCCGCCGACGCACACCACGACCACCACCATGGTCGCGCCGGCAACCACGACCACGACCACCCCGGCCGCTGTCGCCAGTGCGCAGCTGCCGAACACCGGTGTGAGCGCGGCCGTTCCGCTGGGCATCGCGGGCGTGCTGCTGGTCGCCGGTGGCGGCATCCTGGTCTGGATGCGGATGTCCGCACGTCGCCGCAAGGCCTGAACTACCAGCTGACACAACGGTTTCCGGCGTGGGTGTCGCGGTGAGCGCAAGCTCGTCGCGGCACCCACGCCGTTCTGTTCGGTGACCTGTCAGCCGAAGCGGCGGATGATCCGCGTCAGGACCGAACTGACGATCAGCCAGAACAACGCGGCGATGCCGTAGTTGACCAGGACCCGCAGTTTCGCGTCACCCGGCGTGAACATGTCCTTGAAACCCCACGCCAACGGGTCGGACCAGCCGCGGAAGAAGGTCGTGATCCCGTTGTTCGGATTCGCGCCGCCCACCGTGAGCAGCACCCGGACCACCAGAATGACGACGACCGCGAGACCGGCCCACCGCACGACGCCCGCCAGCCCGCCGACGATCGACGCCCGCAGTTGGGCCGGAGTGCGCCGGGTGCCACCCCGGGTGCCACTGTCGTGCTGGGCATGCTCAGCCATCTCCGGAGTCTCGCACGCCGACGGTCACCCGACGAAGCGCGCGATCATCCCGGTGACCACCATCCAGAAGATCGCGGCCAGCCCGTAGGTCACGATGACCGAAAGGGTCTGGTTCTGGATCGTGAACAGGCCCGGGAAGAACAGGGCGAGCGGTACCGCCATGGACTGGATGAACTTGTAGAAGGCATTGCCGGCATTCGCGCCGAACAGGACCAGCAGGATGTAGACGACCTCGATCAGCGCGAGCACGGCACCGATACCTGTGATGACGCGGGCCACGCTGTAGCGGCCGGCGATCGTCCGTCGTGTGCTCATGTCGTCGGGGTACCCGTTCTCGGAAAATGCGTAACCCGGCGACTCGTTCCAGCATCTGGACGACCGGCTGGTCCGGAACGGACCGGGATGGCTAGGGTGTGCTCGTGCAGTGCACCCTCCTGCTTCGCCGCCGCGACGGGGTCTGACAGACCGGCCCCCCGTCGCGGAGTTCGGCGTGCCGCCGGTCGTGTCGTTGCCCGGCCAGCGAAGCAGGAGCGGTAGCACCATGAGCGTCCATCCCCGCCAGTACCCGTCCAGCGCCGGCAGTCGCCTGCGATCACCGTCCCGACCGGCGCCCGACGGCCAGCCGGCGTGGAACAACCAACTGGGCAGTTCGATGCCGGTGCATCGATACCGGCCGTTCGAACAGCTCGTCGAAACGATCACGCTGCCCGACCGCATGTGGCCCGACCGGCGGATCACGACCGCACCGCTGTGGTGCGCGGTCGACCTGCGGGACGGCAACCAGGCCCTGATCGACCCGATGTCGCCGGCCCGCAAGCGGCGCATGTTCGAACTGCTGGTCCGGATGGGCTACAAGGAGATCGAGGTCGGGTTCCCGGCCGCCAGTCAGACGGACTTCGACTTCGTGCGCGAGATCATCGACGACGGCAGCATCCCGGCCGACGTGCGGATCCAGGTGTTGACGCAGTGCCGGCCGGAGCAGATCGAGCGGACGTTCGAGTCCGTGCGCGGCGCGCCGAACGTGATCATGCACATCTACAACTCCGTCTCGATCCTGCAGCGCAGGGTGGTGTTCCGCGAGGAACGCGAGGGGATCAAGAAGATCGCGACGTCGGCCGCGGAGATGGTGGTCGAGCTGGCGGAGAAGCAGCCGGACACCGATTTCCGGTTCCAGTACTCGCCGGAGTCGTTCACCGGTACCGAACTGTCGTATGCCGCGGAGGTGTGCAACGCGGTCAGCGGGATCTGGCAGCCGACCGCCCAGCGACCCGTGATCATGAACCTGCCGGCCACCGTGGAAATGGCCACCCCCAACGTGTACGCCGACTCGATCGAGTGGATGAGCCGCAATCTGGACAACCGGGACGCGGTGATCCTGTCGCTGCACCCGCACAACGACCGAGGCACCGGTGTCGCGGCCGCCGAACTGGGCTACCAGGCCGGCGCGGACCGGATCGAGGGCTGCCTGTTCGGCAACGGCGAGCGCACCGGCAACGTCTGCCTTGTCACGCTGGGCATGAACATGTTCAGCCAGGGCATCGACCCGCAGATCGACTTCTCCGACATCGACGAGATCCGGCGCACGGTCGAGTACTGCAACCAGCTGCCCGTGCCCGAACGCCACCCCTACGGCGGCGACCTGGTGTTCACCGCGTTCTCCGGCAGCCACCAGGACGCCATCAACAAGGGCCTCGACGCGCTCAAGTCGGCCGCCGACCGGGCCGGTCACCCGATCGAGGACCACCCGTGGGAGGTGCCGTACCTGCCGATCGACCCGAAGGACGTCGGCCGCAGCTACGAGGCCGTCATCCGGGTCAACTCGCAGTCCGGCAAGGGCGGCGTCGCGTACGTGATGAAGACCGAACACCAGCTCGACCTCCCCCGGCGCCTGCAGATCGAGTTCTCCAAGGCGATCCAGGCTCTCACCGACGACGTCGGCGGTGAGATCAGCCCGGCTGTGATGTGGCAGGCGTTCGCGGCCGAATATCTCGACCTGGCCAGCCCGCTCGCGGTTCGGCGGGCCTGGCTCGCCGGCACCGACGATTCCGACGACCAGACCACGGACACCCAGATCCACGCGTTGGTGCGGGTCGAGGATGAGGAGCAGCAGCTGATCGGATCCGGCAACGGTCCGATCGCGGCTTTCGTTGACGCGCTGGCCGGGATCGGCTATGACGTCCGAGTGCTCGACTATGCCGAGCACGCACTGAGCGCAGGAGACGACGCGCGGGCAGCCGCGTATGTCGAGTGCGCGGTGGGTGAACGGGTGTACTGGGGGGTCGGAGTCGACTCCTCCATTGTCACCGCCTCGCTGCGTGCGGTGGTGTCGGCGGTGAACCGGGCGAACCGGTAACCGCCGACACAGCCCTCCCGGAGCGACCGAGCCACGCTCCGGGAGGGCTCACTGTGATATTGGCTCGCTCCGCTCGCGGGGCGAGCCGCCTTTACGCGGTGCCTTCCCTACGCTCGCTGGGCGAGCTTCGGGAAGACACCGCGGCGGCCCGCCTGGCGATTGGTTCAGTTTCTTGCCAGGACCGGGACTTTGGGTTCCGCTGCGACCGGCGGCTGCGCGTGGTCCTTGTGGGACATGGTCGGTAGCCAGTTGAGCCAGCGTGGCAGGTACCAGTTGCGCTTGCCGAGTAGTTGCATCACTGAGGGCAGCAGCACTACTCGGACCAACGTCGCGTCCAGCAGGATTGCTACCGCCAGGCCGACGCCGAGCTGTTTGAAGTCCTGCAAGGACAGTGTGCCGAAGACCGCGAACACCGCGACCATGATCACCGCCGCGCTGGTCACCGCACCCGCCGTCGCCTTGACGCCGTGCGCCACCGCGTCCTTGGTGGGCACTCCCCGGTCGACGGCCTCCTTTATTCGTGACACCACGAACACGTGGTAGTCCATGGACAGCCCGAACAGGACGACGAAGACGAACATCGGCAGCCACGACTCGATCGCGCCGACCGCGTGCGTGCCGATCAGGCTCGCGCCGATGCCGTGCTGGAACACCGCGACCATCACGCCGTATGCCGCGCCGACGGACAGCAGGTTGAGCAGGATCGACGTCACGGCAACGGTCAGCGAGCGGAACGACACCAGCATCAGGAGGAACGTGACGCCCATGACGAACAGGAACACCGGCACGATCCCGTCCCGCAGCGCGGTGTTGAAGTCGACCGAGAACGCCAGCTGACCGGTGACGTATGCCGTGGCGACGTGCCCGATGGTGGCCGGGATCACGTTGTCACGGAGGGTGGACAGCCCGTGGATCGAGGTGGCGTCGGAGCCGTTTCCTTGCAGGGCAACGTAAACCTGCGCGATGTTGTGCTTGTGGTCCACCGTGGAGGTGATCGACGGGCCGAACTCACCGGTCCGGGTCGCCACCGTGGTGAAGTCCGTGATCGCGGCCTTGATCCGGGGTGACGTGATGTCCGGCGCCGTGACGACGACGTCCGCGAGCGACGGGCTGCCCGGGAACGCGGCCGAGATCTGTTGGTACGCAACGGCGAGCGGCACGTTCGTGGGGACCTGCTTGTCGATACTGAGCTTCTCGGTGTGCATGCCGAGCGCCGGAATGGCCAGCGCGACAAGGACACCGGCCGCCACGACGGCGAAGATCCCCGGCTTCGCCAGCACCGGCCGCAGCACCTTGCCGGACACCCGGCCGGCGGCCCGGCGGCGGTTGAGCAGCGGGATCCGGCCGAACTCGATCCGGTCGCCGACCCAGGACAGCAGCGCGGGCAGCACGGTCACCGAACCGACCATCGCGATCAGCACGACGAGGATCGTGGCCACCGCGAAACCCTTGAACAGCAACAGTCCGGAGAAGAACATGCCGGCCATGGCGACCAGCACGGTGAGCCCGGAGATGAGCACCGACCGGCCGGAGGTGGCCGCCGCGATCCGCAGCGCGGTCGCCCGGTCATGGCCCGCGGCCCGCTCGTCCCGCTCCCGGCGCAGGTAGAACAGGCAGTAGTCGACGCCGACCGCGAGGCCGATCAGCAGCATCACCGAGTTGGCGTTGTTGTCCACGTGCATCGCGTGGCTGGCCACCGCGAGCAGCCCGTTGGCGGCGATGAACGCGGTCAGCGCGAGCAGCACCGGCAGCACCGCGGCCAGCAGCGCGCCGAACGCCACCACCAGGATGCCGATGGCCAGCGGGACGGCTGTCCACTCGGCGTGCCCGAAGTCGCCGCCGACGGTGTCGTTGAACCACTTGTTCGCGCTGGCGTCACCGAACTCGGCGATCGTCAGCCCTGGTTGGGTCGCCTTCGTGTGGTTGACGGCGTCGAGGATCGGCTGCACGCGATCGGGTGCGGTGTCCGGGTCGCCGACCATGTCGAACTGGATCAGCGCGTCGCGCGGGTCCTTGCCGGCCAGTGGTGCCTGGAAGTTCTTGGCCAGGCCGGTGGCGCGCACGGCGGTGGTGACGGCGGCCGCGCCCTGGTGCCAGCCGTTCGGGGTGGTGCTGTGCACGAGAACCAGTTCACCGGCCGGCGAAGTGATCCCGGCGTCGGCGAGAATCCGTTGTGCGGCGGCGGAATCGCCCGCGCCCTGTTCGTACGGTTTCATCGACTGCTGGCCGAGCATGCCGCCGATCGCGGCCGCGGCGACCACGAACAGCAGCCAGCCGATGATCGCGGTCGCCCGGTGGCGGGTGCTCCAGCCGCCGAGTCGGGCGGCGAGATTGTCTTTCACGGCGTCCTCCTGATGGGGGGTGTCACCGTGTGACGTTATGGATCTCCGGCGCCCGGTCCCAGCCGGTCAGCACCACTTGTGCCGGGGGTGGTGAGACCTCTACCGGTGGTGGTGCCAGGACCACCTTGCCGCGGTGAGCTGCGGTGTTCAGGCGAGTTCGGACGCGGCCTTCTCCTGCTCGGCCCGCTGGCGTTCGGCGTGGTCGCGCTCGGCGGCCTGGCTGGTGCGGCGCTTGATGACGAGGCCGACCGCGAGTCCGAAGACGACGGCCAGCACGAGCGCGATCCAGGAGAACCGGCTGAACCACGTGTCGGCGACCTCGCCGAGGTAGTAGATGGCCGCTGTCAGGCCGCCCGCCCACGCGATGCCACCCGCGATGTTGGCCGCGAGGAACCGGGGGTACGGCATTTCCAGCGCGCCGGCCAGCGGGCCGGCGAAGATCCGCAGCAGCGCCACGAACCGGCCGAAGAACACCGCGAGCACACCCCACCGGTTGAACATCTTCTCGGCGTAGGCGACGTGCGCTGGCCCGAAATGGCTGGGGAACTTGCGGCCGAGCCACTCGAACAGGGGGTGGCCCCAGCGCCGGCCGATGAAGTACCCGATCGAGTTGCCGGGTATCGCACCGGCCGCGGCCGCCACGGCGATCCATACCGGGGACACCGCGATCGTGTGCTGTGACGCCACAAGTGCCGCGGAGATCAGCACGATCTCGCCGGGAATCGGGATGCCGAGGCTCTCGATCGCGATCACACCGCCGACGAGCAGATACACCGCGAGCGGCGGAATCGTCTCCAGCCACTGGTTGATGTGCACGGTATCGCCCCTCGTCGGTTCGCCCCATCGGTCTGCTGACCAGTGTGCCCGACCGGGCCTGAGAGTGACGCGCGGTCAGCCGTTGTCGGCGATGCGGTCCAGTTCGGCGTCCCGCAATCGGGTGAGCACGCGGGCCAGCGTGTGCTGGTCGGCCGGTGCCGCGACCAGGTACTCGCCGCGCATGTAGAGCACGGCCCGGCCACGGCGCATGTCGACCGCCTGCACGGTCCCGCTGCCCCGGTGCCGCACGCCTGCCCTGTCCCGCACGGTGACGCCGAACTCGGCGAACCGCAAACGCTTGCTGCCGACGAGCGAGACGAACAGCCGGGCGTCCGTGCCGGACATGCCGCGGGCGGTGAGATCGCCGACGACGCAGTCGTCGCTGTCCTGGCCGCTGTGGTGTTCCATCGACCGGGTGATCGCCGCGTCCACCTCGGCCACCGGCAGGCTGACCAGGGTGCCCCGCGCGGGCTCGGCCGGTGGCAGCACGTTGACGAGTGCCGGCAAGGCGGTCTCGGCCGGCATCCGACTGAACCGGACGTGACCGTTGGTCACCACGGCGAGGATCGCCACTCCTTCGTGGGCCGTGACCGCCGCCCGCACCTCCGCACCACGCCCGGCCGCGAACCGCAGGTCGACCTCGACGGCGGCATGCGCGAACACGCTCATCGACTGCTGCAGTCGGGGGTGCACGGCACCGTGCGCGTCGATAAGTCCCAGTGCGCCCAAACGGGTGAGGGAGATGTCGTCCGCCCGCCGGTCGCAGCCCCGAACAGCGAAAATCGCCGGCGGCGCGGGTAGTTTCGCCACCTGCCAGGCAACGCCTAATTCGGCACAACCAAGCTCAATCCGCACGAAATCGACCACCCTTGGTGTCCACCCCGGTGCAAGCTGTGAGGACAGTAGTCCCCTTGTCGGCAGGGCAGAACGGCAACCACGATGCATCACACGAACGGGTGATCTCGATCGAGAACGGGATGACCGATTACTCCACCATGTCCGCCCGACAGGTGCGCAGATGATCGACGAGCGTCGCCGTGACCGCCCGGGTGAAGGTGATCTCGATGCGGTCCGCCGTCGCTTCGGAGAGGTGCAGGTAGATCTGCATCGGGCCGCCGTCGAGGTGGGTGTCGAAGTCGCGCTCCGCGTAGGGCACGACACCGGTGTCGGTGTGCGGGTGGACGCCGAGCAGCGCGCGGCCGTGCAGTTCGTGGCAGCACTGCACGACGCACACACCGTCCTGATCGAGGGTCATCGCGAACGTGTCGACGGCGGCGGGGTCGAGGGAGACGGAGAAGCGGGCGACGGATGCGAGGTGGACCCAGAGTCGACGGTGGGGCGCGTCAAGCTCGACCTGCGTCGTGCACGTGCGGTAACCAGGCAGGTACCCCGTGAACAGCCGGCAGGTGCTCAAGTCGCGGCCGTCGACCATAAGAGGGATCATCCCCCATTCGAGTGAACCCCGCCTTAAGCATTCGTCGCAATCTGACCCGAATGCCGTCATACCGGACGTATCACCCTGGATATTCCGCATTCGAATACCGTCGGAGTGTCACGGACGGTGGTTCCCGAGGAACTTTCAGATCTGGCGACGGCCGGACAGCGCGCGACCCAACGTCAACTCGTCGGCGAACTCGAGGTCGCCACCCATCGGCAGCCCGGACGCGAGCCTGGTCACGGTCAGTCCAGGGAAGTCGCGAAGCATACGCACCAGATAAGTGGCGGTAGCCTCACCCTCCGTGTTCGGGTCGGTCGCGATGATCAGTTCGCTGATCGAGACACCGTCAGTGGTGTCACCCATCCGGGCCATCAGCTCGCGGATGCGCAGTTGGTCGGGCCCGATGCCGGAGAGCGGGTCGAGGGCGCCGCCGAGGACGTGGTAGCGCCCCTTGAACTCGCGGGTGCGCTCGACGGCGACGACATCTTTGGGTTCCTCGACGACGCACACCACGGACAGGTCACGACGCGGGTCGGCACAGATGCGGCAGCGCACGTCGGCCGAGACGTTGCCGCAGACCTCGCAGAACACCACGCCTTCCTTGACCCGCTGCAGCGCGTCCTGCAGCCGGGTGAGATCGGCCGGATCGGCACCGAGGAGATGGAAGGCGATGCGCTGCGCACTTTTCGGCCCGACCCCGGGAAGTCGGCCGAGTTCGTCGATCAGGTCCTGAACCGGTCCCTCGTACACGCCGGGTCGCCCTCAGAAGCCGGGCAGACCGAGGCTGCCGAGGTCGAGATCCCCGCCGAGCCCGCCGGCCAGCGGCCCCATCTTGTCCGCGGCAAGCCCCTGGACTTTGGTGTTCGCGTCACGCACGGCGGCCACGACGAGATCCGCGAGCGTCTCGACATCGTCCGGGTCGACCACCTTCGGGTCGATGGTCAGGCTTTTCAGCTCCCCGCTGCCGGACACCACGGCCGACACCAGGCCGCCGCCCGCCGTACCCGTGACCTCGGCCGCCGCGAGTTCCTGTTGTGCGGACATGAGTTGCTGCTGCATCTGCTGTGCCTGCTGCAGGATCGCCTGCATGTCGGGCATGCCACCGGGCTGCACCGCGGCTCCTCTCGATCAGCCGGCGCGGCGAAATGCGCGCTGCCATCAGCCTAGCCTCGCCGACGCTGCTACCGTGCGTGCCGTGCTCGCCAGACGACTCGCCCTAGGCACGCTGGCGGTCGCCGCGTGCGCACTGACCGCGTGCCAGAGCGGCACAGCCGGCACCGCGTCCCCGGTGGCCGTCGTGGCGACCTCTTCCGCTGTCGCTCCCACGACCACCACGGTCGCGCCCACGACGACCACCACCCGTCCCGCGCCGACCACCACGGCGAACGTGCTGCCGGCCGGGCACGGGCAGGTCGTGGTGCTGGATCCGGGACACAACGGTGGGAACGCGAGCCATCCGGCCCAGATCAACGCGCTGGTGCCGTCCGGCCGGGGCCAGACCAAGGCGTGCAACACGACCGGCACCGCGACCAATGCGGGCTATTCGGAGCACGCGTTCACGTGGGACGTGGCGAACCGGGTACGGGCGGACCTGGTGGCGAAGGGCTATCAGGTGGTGCTGACCCGGCCGGACGACAACGGTGTCGGTCCGTGTGTGAATGAGCGGGCGGCCATCGGCAACCAGGCACAGGCGGCCGCGGTGGTGTCCATTCATGGGGATGGGTCGGTTGCGGCCGGGGCGCACGGTTTCCACGTGGAATACTCCAACCCGCCGTTGAACTCGGCACAGGGCGGTCCGTCGATCGCGCTGGCGACGGCACTGCGGGACAGTGGACGGGCAAGCGGCTTCACGACGGCGAACTACATTGGCAGCAACGGGTTGTTCGGCCGGGCGGACCTGGGTGGGCTGAACCTGTCCGAACGCCCGACCGCCTTGATCGAATGCGGCAACATGAGGGATTCGGGCGACGCGGCGGTAATGAGCAGCGCTACCGGGCGACAGCGGATCGCGGATGCGATAGCCGCCGGGATCACGACCTATCTAAGCCACTAACCGCTCCAACCTGGACGGGCCGACCCCGAGAGGCCGGCCCGTCGCCCGCCGTGGCGGTCGGCTAACGGATGAAGTAGAAGCATTCGTGAATCTGCTGATCGGTGCCCACGTAGCCGACGTGCTCGACATTCTCCGGTGTCGTGTACCAACTCGTCGGGCTGGTTCCCTGCGCAACCGGAACGTCACCAGCACTCGGCGTTCCATGTTGCCAGATCCCATTGCCACCAATGAAATAGAAACACTCATGAATCTGCTGATCAGTGCCCACGTAGCCGATGTGCTCGACGTTCTCGGGTGTCGTGTACCAACTGGTCGGGCTGGTTCCGGGTGCGACGAGTACGTCACCCGCGCTCGGCGTACCGTGCTGCCAAATCCCATTGCCACCAATGAAATAGAAACACTCGTGGATCTGCTGATCAGTGCCCACATAGGCGATGTGTTGGACATTCTCCGGTGTGGTGTACCAGCTGGTGGGGCTGGTTCCGGGTGCCACGGGTACGTCACCCGCGCTGGGTGTGCCGTGTTGCCAGCCACCACCGCCACCGATGAAATAGAAGCACTCATGAATCTGCTGATCAGTACCCACATAGGCGATGTGTTGGACATTCTCCGGTGTCGTGTACCAGCTCGTCGGGCTGGTTCCTGGCGCCACCGGTACCCAGCCAGCGCTGGGTATGCCGTGTTGCCAGCCACCGCCACCGCCGATGAAGTAGAAGCACTCATGAATCTGCTGATCAGTACCCACATAGGCGATGTGCTCGACGTTCTCCGGTGTGGTGTACCAACTCGTCGGACTGGTTCCCTGCGCAACCGGAACATCACCAGCGCTCGGCGTCCCATGTTGCCAGCCACCACCGCCACCGATGAAATAGAAGCACTCATGAATCTGCTGATCAGTGCCGACGTAGCCGATGTGTTCGACGTTCTCGGGTGTCGTGTACCAGCTCGTCGGGCTGGTTCCGGGTGCCACGGGTACGTCGCCCGCGCTGGGTGTGCCGTGTTGCCAGCCACCGCCGCCACCGATGAAATAGAATGACTCGTGGATCTGCTGATCGGTGCCCACGTAGCCGACGTGCTCGACGTTCTCCGGTGTCGTGTACCAACTCGTCGGGCTGGTTCCCGGCGCCACCAGCACATCACCGGCGCTCGGTGTGCCGTGGAACCACGCCGACAGCGGGAACGGGTTGTCGAGATTCCCGGTCGTTATCGTGGTGGTGCCCGGGAAAGCGTTGTCCAGGAGCATCTTGAAGAACGGGAAGGGGTCGTCCGTCTTGCCGGTCAGATTTCGGTACACCCCGCCCAGGGTGTTGGCGCCGGCCGCGACGATGGCGTTGACGCCGAAACCGAGTTGCGAGAGAAGGTAGTAGATGAAAAGGAGCGAACAGCCGGTGATCGCGTCCGGGCCGTCGTCGGTGGCGTTGATGTTGTTGACGTAGTCGGCACGGGAGCTGTTGAGCCACGAGTTGCTGTTGGTGAAGTCGGCGCGCGGGACGCCGAGTCCATTGACGGCGAGAAACTGGGCGGCAAGGAAGCGCGAGAGCCCTTCGCCCGCACTGCCCTCGGTGTGTTGGCCGTACCAACCGCGACCCTGGGCCCGCATGAACTGCTCCACCATCTCCGAGACGAGCAGATAGCGGAGATGAGTCGTGCCGCTGCTACCGGGTTTGATCGTCACTGTCAGGTTGCCGTTGGCCAGGCTCCAACCCGCGCCCCCGTCGTTCTGTGTGACGTTCACGGTGATCGGAAAATGGACGTCGAGCGCCGTCCCGGGAAACCACCCGCTCATCTGGTTGAAGTCCGCTTCGGCAGCCTGTACCACCGCCAGCGTGCGGGCGGGTTCCGGGCCGCCGGGGTTGATGGGGGCGGACAGGGAGTCGTCGTAGAAGAAGCTGTAGTGGGTGGTGTTGCCACCGTTGAGCCCGCTCTGGGTGAATGTCATGGTGCTCGTTCCCTCCTGATCACACGGACGCTTGTCGAGGGCGTCAAGTGTTAGAGGCAACCAGCGGCTCGTCAGATACGTCAGCCCGGCTTTATCCGGTTTCAGGTGATTCGGCGGGCTCGTAGTTGGTCGGTCAGCATGTCCACCGCTACCGCGTCCGGGTCGCGGCGGGTGACCGGAGTCGGTGTGGCTGATGGGGCCTCGTCGCGTGGGTCGGGTGGGGGTTCTTCGTCGTCCGGGGGTTCCGCGGGTGGGGGTACGTCTGCGGCCGGGGGTGTTGGGCGAGGCTTGGGCGCGGGGCGTTCGGCGACGGCGACCGATGCCGGCGGCGGGTCGGGTTGGCGGGGCGGGGGTTCGGGGGCCGGGCGTGGCCTCGTCGGCGCGGTCGGGCGGCGGGCGGCGCCCGGCGAGTCGGCCGGTGCGGTGGCGTCGGCGTGGACGCATTGCACCTGCCACTCGCCTACCACCAGGTCTCGCAGCGCGGCCTTGATCACCTCGGCCCTCGACTCCTGAGCCAGTTGTCGGGCGAGGCCTGCGGTCGGCATCGCCAACACCAGCGTGTTGCCTTCGACCGTCCGTACCGTCGCGTTCTGCAGGAGCACCAAAGTGGGTTTGCTGCGTTCGCCGACCATCTTCAACAGAGCCGGCCAGATCTGTCGGATCGCCGTGCTGTCCATCGCCACGCCGGCCGTCGCGGCAACGGGCTCAGGGGCCGCAACAGGCGCGGGTGCCGCAACAGGCGCGGGTGTCTCGACGACCGCCGGTGGCGTGTGGGCCGGCCGTTGATACGTCGGCTTCGCAGGTTCGGCCTCGGCCACCGGAGCCGGAGCGCCGGCCACCGGAGCCGGCGCCACGGTCATTCGGCGTTCCAAGCCCTCGATCCGCTGCAACACCGCCGCGTCCGTCGCCGACGCCGCAGGCAGCAACATCCTGGCGCACAACAGTTCCACCAACAACCTAGGCGCCGTCGCACCGCGCATCTCGATCAGTCCGGCGTGCAGGATCTCCGCATACCTCGTCAGCGTCCCCGGCCCCAACCGCTCCGCCTGCGCCCGCAGCCGGTTCAGTTCGTCCTCGGGTACCGCGATCAGGCCCTTGTCCGCCGCGTCCGGCACCGCCTTCAGCATCACCAGGTCCCGCAGCCGCTCAAGCAGGTCGCCGGTGAACCGCCGTGGATCGTGTCCTGCCTCGACCAACCGGTCCACGGTGCCGAACACCGCGGGCCCGTCCCCGGCCGCGAGCCCGTCCACGATGTCGTCGATCAGGCCGACGTCGGTCACCCCGAGCAGTGCGACCGCCCGCTCGTACGTGACCCCGTCCGGCCCGGCGCCCGCCAGCAGCTGGTCCAGCACCGACTGGGTGTCCCGCGCCGATCCGCCGCCCGCCCGGATCACCAGCGGGAACACCGCAGGCTCGACCAGCACCCCTTCGTCGGCGCAGTTGCGTTCCAGCAGTGCCCGCATCGCGCCCGGCGGGATCAGCCGGAACGGGTAGTGGTGAGTGCGCGAGCGGATGGTGGGCAGCACCTTGTCCGGCTCGGTCGTCGCGAAGATGAAGACCAGGTGGTCCGGCGGTTCCTCGACGATCTTGAGCAGGGCGTTGAAACCCTGCGTCGTGACCATGTGCGCCTCGTCGATGATGAACACGCGGTAGGTCGACTCGGCCGGCGCGTAGAACGCCTTGTCCCGCAGCTCGCGCGCGTCGTCCACACCGCCGTGGCTGGCCGCGTCCAGCTCAACCACGTCCACGCTGCCGGAACCCTCCGGAGCCAGCGCGACGCACGAGTTGCACACACCGCACGGTGTCGGCGTCGGGCCGTTGACGCAGTTCAGCGACCGGGCCAGGATCCGCGCGCTGGACGTCTTGCCGCACCCGCGCGGACCGGAGAACAGGTACGCGTGGTTCACCCGCTTCGCCGCCAGCGCCACGCACAACGGCTCGGTGACGTGCTCCTGACCAACCACCTCGGCGAAGGTCGCCGGACGATACTTGCGATAGAGGGCGAGCGCCACGCCGCGAGACTACCGGTCACCCCAGACGGCCCGCCGACGGCCAATCCAACCGCCAAGCCCCGCCCGTCGGTGGGCATAACACATCAGCACGCCCACTACGCGGGGGTCCGGGGGCGCAGCCCTTCGGGCGGGGCTTGGGGGCTGCGCCCCCAAAAACACAACGAGCGAGGACGGCACGCGCTCTCCGCGTGCAGTC
>DATBCR010000644.1:0-2098 GCA_036270375.1 Pseudonocardiaceae bacterium
CGGGCTCGGTCGCCTCGACGACGAGCACCCTCGGCCGGTGCCGGGTGAAGTCCGCGCCCTCGATGACCGCGCGTTCCGCCGCCTCGACGTCGATCTTGAGGAAGTCCACCGGACCGGGGTACTCGTCCAGCACGTCGGCCAGCGTGCGTACCGGCACCGACACCTCGCGCACCCGCAGATCGTCGCGGTCGCGGTATTCGCGCGCCAAGCCTTCGTCCACTGTGGACAATCCGGACAGGTTGTCGACCAGGTGCAGGGTCGCGGTGCCCGGGTGGGCGCCGAGCGCGACCGCGAGGGTCACGTCGCCCGGCCGCTGCCGGCGGAACTCGTCGGCGAGCGCGGCGATCGGCTCGATGTTGATGCCGCGCCAACCGAGGTCGTAGAAGTGCTTGGTGACCGAGTCCAGCACCGGATCACCCGCGCCGACGTCGACGTAGCGACCCGTCGCGCGGCCGGCGAACAGGCGGGCGAGGACGACGTCCTCCGCGTTCTGCGCGTAGGAGATCACTGGTCGCGGATCCTCGCCTTGCGCGCCTCGATGGCCAGGTCGTGGTCCACCATCATGGCCACCAGCGCCTCGAAGTCGACATCCGGTTTCCAGCCGAGTTCCGCTCGTGCCCTGCTCGCGTCGCCGACCAGGACGTCCACCTCGGCCGGCCGGAAGAACCGGGGGTCCTGGGTAACGAACCGCTCCCAGTCGTCGATGCCGACGTGCTCGAACGCGGCCGTCACGAACTCGCGGACGCTGTGCGTGCGGCCGGTCGCCACGACGTAGTCGCTCGGCTGTTCCTGTTGCAGCATCAGCCACATCGCACGCACGAAGTCACCGGCGAAACCCCAGTCGCGGCGTGGTTCCAGATCACCGAGGACCAGTTTGTCCTGTAGGCCCAGCTTGATCCTTGCCACTGCGTTGGTGACCTTCCTTGTCACGAACTCGATGCCGCGGCGCGGGCTCTCGTGGTTGAACAGGATGCCGGAACACGCGTAGAGCCCGTAGCTGTCGCGGTAGTTGACCGTGATGTCGTGGCCGAACACCTTCGCGCACCCGTACGGCGACCGGGGGTAGAACGGCGTCGTCTCGCGCTGCGGTGACTCCCGGACCTTGCCGAACATCTCCGAACTGGACGCCTGATAGAACCGGATCGGATTGTTGCCGGCGCCGCCGACCATCCGGATCGCCTCCAGCAGCCGCAGCACGCCGAGACCGGTCACGTTGGCGGTCAGTTCGGCCTGCTTGAAGCTCAGCGCGACGAACGAGATGGCGCCGAGGTTGTACACCTGGTCCGGCTGGGTCTGCTCGAGCACGCCGACCAGGCTGGACAGGTCCTGCAGGTCCGCGGACACCAGTTCGACGAACGGCAGTTCGGTCTGCACGAGATCGATCCTCGGGTTGTTCTGGCCCTTGACCAGGCCGAACACCTCGTAGTTCTTGCTGTGCAGCAGTTCGGCCAGGTACTGGCCGTCCTGACCGGTGATACCGGTTATCAACGCGCGGGGCACCGCACGAGGATAGGCCGGGGCAAGTCGGGGGCAACCGGAGTGGTTGGGTGGGCGTCCTAGTGATGGAGGCCGGTGGGTGTGTCGCTACCCGCGGCCGGTGCGCTCGGGGCGCACTGTTGAGGCGACACACCGGAAGGATGCCCATGTGGGTTCAGGTGATCGTTTTGGCCAGCGTCGGCGTCTTCTTCGTCGTCCGGCTGACCCTGTCGCTGGCCCGGCGCGCCGGTCGATGACCGCCGCTCAACGGCGGGTGGGCCGGACAAGGCCGGATTCGTAGGCCAGGACGACGAGTTGGGCCCGGTCGCGGGCGTGCAGCTTGGTGATGATCCGGCTCACGTGGGTGCGTGACGTGGCCGGGCTGATCACAAGGTGGGCCGCGATCTCGTCGTTCGACATACCGCCGGCGACAAGGGCAAGGACCTCGCGTTCGCGTTCGGTCAGTTCACCGAGGGCGTTCGCGGTGGGTTTGCGGTGTTCCGGCCGGGATACGAACTCGTTGATCTGTCGCTTGGTGACGGTGGGTGCCAGCAGCGCCGCACCCTCCGCGACGACTTTCAAGGCCCGCAGGAGTTCCACCGGTTCGGTGTCCTTGAGCAGG
>DATBCR010000645.1:0-3457 GCA_036270375.1 Pseudonocardiaceae bacterium
ATTCGGAGCCAGCTGTGAGCATCGACCTCGTCGGCCTGCGCAGGAGCCCGAACGCGTTGGCACGGCACTACTCCCGGTTCCGGGTGGCCGACCGGCTGCTGCTCACCGGGCACTCGCACCAGGCGTGGCCGGATGTCGCGATCGACGGCCAGCTGGCCGCGTTCACCGATGCGGCGCTGCACGTGGATGCCAAGTGGGACGCGGCTTTCGCGATGGCCGACCGGGTCCGAGGCGGCTTCGCGACCCTGCTGGACGAGCCGACCGTCGAACTGGCGCTTGGTGCCAACACGCACGAACTGGTGGTCCGTTTCCTGTCCGCGATCGACCTGTCGTCACGTCCTCGGCTGATCACGTCGGACGGCGAGTTCCACACGCTGCGCCGGCAACTGGCCCGCCTGGCCGAAGCGGGGATCGAGGTGGTGCGGGTGCCGGCCGCGCCCGCCGACACGCTGGCTGAACGGCTCGCCGCCGAACTGAACGACAGGACCGCCGCGGTGCTGGTGTCGGCCGTGCTGTTCGAAACGTCCCGGATCGTGCCCGGTCTCGGCGAACTCGCCGCGGCCTGCCGGCGGCGCGGCGTCGAGCTGCTGGTGGACGCGTACCACGCGCTCGGGGTGGTGCCGATGTCCGTGCCCGGCCACGGACTCGACGCGGCGTGGCTGGTCGGCGGCGGCTACAAGTACCTGCAACTGGGCGAGGGCAACTGTTTCCTCCGCGTCCCGGCGCACGCGCACGGCCTGCGGCCGGTCGTCACCGGCTGGTACGCCGAGTTCGCCGACCTGGCCGGCCGCACCGACGGCGACCTGGTCGGCTACGGCGACGGTGCCATCCGGTTCGCCGGTTCCACCTACGACCCGACGAGCCACTACCGGGCCGCCCGAGTCTTCGACTTCTTCGCCACCACCGGTTTGACCGTGCCGCTGTTGCGCGCGGTGTCCCAGCACCAGACCGCGCTGCTGGGCGAGTTGTTCGACGCACTCGACGCGCCGGACGACGTGATCACCCGCGACCGGGACACCCCGAGGTCCGGTTTCGGCGGGTTCCTCGCACTGCGTTCGCCGCATGCCGACCGTCTGCGGGCCGGGCTGGCCGACCGGGGCGTGCTGACCGACAGCCGGGGCGAGTACCTGCGGCTCGGCCCCGCGCCCTACCTGTCCGATCGGCAACTTGCCGACGCGGTGGCCGCGCTGGGGGAGATCCTGGCGACTGGTCCACACCAATTGAACTGACTGTCATGGTTTCGGCAAGTTGCGCATCAACACGAATGGAGTAATGCCGCACAGCCGCACCAACTGTTCAACCGCTGTTTGTCGAGGACGTGCCACCGTGCGGCGGGGCATTGCGGCACTGGCGGATCGGTGAGAAATGGGCCGGGCCGAACCCGTGGCGGGGTGCATCTATGGCACTCATGAGTACAATCAAACAAAGCGAGATCCGCTTGTCTGATAAATCGCCCGATCGTGTAAAACTCAAGACGGCACTCTGTAATTAAGAAGATCTTCCGTCGATGACATCGCTGTGGGTCCGGCATCAAGGAGCACACGTGGCAATGGCCAGCGAGCCTATCTCCAGTACGGTCAAAGCGGTCGAACTGGGTCTTCGCCTCCGCGCCCGCCGGGACCAACTCGGACTGACCGCGGCCGCGGTCGGCCGGATCACCGGTATCGGAGGGAACAACCTGTCCTCCATCGAGATCGCGAAGCGGCGGCTGACCTCGACCAAGCTCAGCGAACTGGCCTCGATCTACGAGGTGTCGGGGGACGAACTGGCCGAACTGGACGCACTGCGCGTGCAAGCCGACCGACGTGAATGGTGGGACGATTACGCCCGCCTGTACTCAGACGATTTCCTCCGGTTCATCGGGTTGGAGGCCGGTGCCACCGTCCAGCGGGAGTACGCGGCGGAGACCATTCCCGGGCTGCTGCAGACCGCCGACTATGCCAGGGCGATGATCCGCGGCGGTTCCCCCTACATCAAGCCGGTGGACGTCGGTCCCCGGGTGGAGTCCCGGCTGGCCCGCCAGAATCGGCTCAATGGCGCCAATCCGCCCGAGTTCACCGTCCTCATCGGCCAGACCGCACTCCGGCAGGAGGTGGGCAGCAGGCAGGTGCTGTGCCACCAGCTGGACCGACTCTGCACCATCATCGAGGACAAGGCCGATCACGTACGGGTGCACGTGATGCCGTATCACGCCGGTGCCCATCCGGTGATCGGCGGCAGCCTCAAGATTCTCTCCTTCGCGTCGACCTGGCTGCCCGACATGGTGTGGCAGGAAGCCGTGACCACCGGAAACCTCATCGAGAAGCCACAGGTTGTCGGCGAACTCAGCGCCAGTTTCACCGAGGCCGTTGACCGTGCCCTGGACCGGGACACGTCGCTGGAGGCGATCCGCCGGGTCCGCAAGGAAATGGAGACTTGATGTACAGCCAAGCCATCGCCCGCGCGTCAAGCAGAACCAGTTGGTGCAAGAGTTCCCGGAGCAACCCGTCGCAGAACTGTGTCGAGTTCAGCGTGGACGGCACGGTTGCCTGCATCAGGGACAGCAAGAACACCGTCGGCCCGGTGCTGGCGTGTCACGCCGGCAGCCTGTTGGCCCTGGTGGACGCGATCAGACGAGGTGAACTGGACAGCTGACACCTGTCCGGTCAGCCGATGTCCCGCCGCTGGAAGCCCACCAGGCCGGCGGTGGCCAGCAGTGCGCTCACCAGCACCAGCCAGCCGATCGATGTAACAGCGAGCTGCCCGCCGGGCAGCTTCGGCACATGTGTGAACGGCGAGAAGTCCAGCGCCCACTGCGGCAGCCGCAGCGCCGGCCCGAGTTGGCCGAGCAGCAGGCACGCCACGAGCGCGGCCCAGCCGGCGACGGCGAACCGTGGCAGCAGACCGAACAGCGCCACCGACACGCCGGCCAACACCCACGCCGCCGGCACCTGCACAAGTGCCGCGACGAGCACGCGCGGGACCTGGCCGCCGACGTCGCCGGTGCGCAGCCCGTCGGCGAAGCCGGCCAGCACACCACCGATCGCGAGCAGCGCGGCGCCGCCCGCTGCGGCCACCGTGAGGTGACCGGCCGCGAACGACACCCTGCCGACCCTGGTCGCGAGCACCGGTTCGGCGCGCAGTCGGGTCTCCTCGGCACGGAGCCGCAGCACGGCCTGCACGGTGAACACGGCGCTGAGCAGACCGAGGATGCCCATCATCGCGGACAGGAACGAGTCGACGACATCGCCGCCCGCGCCGAGTTTGGCCACGATCTCGCGTAGCTGCTGGCTGCTGTTCACGAGGCCGGACATGTCCTGCGCGATGCCGCCGAGCACGCCGCCGAGTATCGCGAAACCGGCCAGCCAGCCCAGCAGCGTGCCGCGTTGTAGGCGCAGGGCAAGGGAAAACGGGCCGCGCAGGGTCGTGCTGGCGTCCGAGGGGCCGGGCCGGTCGGGGAACAGGCCGGCGCCGAAGT
>DATBCR010000646.1:0-2424 GCA_036270375.1 Pseudonocardiaceae bacterium
GCAGGCGGCGTCGGGTGCTGGCGCTGACCGGTGTGTCGGCCGTCGTGCTGAGCGCGTGCACAGCCGGCTCGACATCCACACCGTCCACTGTGGCCAGTGGCGCGGGCATCCACAAGATCCAGCATGTGATCGTCATCCAGCAGGAGAACCGGTCGTTCGACAGCTACTTCGGCACGTATCCCGGCGCCGACGGCATCCCGACGGGCACGTGCGTGCCGGACGTCCAAACAGGACAGTGCGTGAAACCGTTCGCCGACCACAAGGACGTCAACGGCGGCGGACCGCACAGCCAGAACAACGCGACCGCCGACATCGACGGCGGCAAGCTGGACGGCTTCGTCAACCAGGCGCTGGCCGGCAAGAAGGGCTGCGCCGACCCGACGAACCCGGCGTGCACCAACTCGGCGACCCCGGACGTGATGGGCTACCACACGCAGAGCGACATCCCGAACTACTGGACATACGCCAAGGACTTCGTGCTGGCGGACCACATGTTCGAGCCGAACGCGTCGTGGAGCCTGCCGGAGCACCTGTTCCTGGTGTCCGAATGGTCGGCGCACTGCACGCAGCACGACAACCCGGGTAGCTGCACCAACGCGTTGCAGAGCCCAGGCACCCCGCCGAACCCGGCCAAGCCGAAGGCACGCAAGGCACCGAACGCGCCGATCTACGCGTGGACCGACCTGACCTACCTGCTGCACAAGAACAACGTGAACTGGGGCTACTACGTGGTTTCCGGCTCCGAGCCGGACTGCGAGAACGACGCGTCGGTGAGTTGCGGACCGGTCAAGCAGTCCGCGTCGACCCCCGGCATCTGGAACCCGCTGCCCTACTTCGACACGGTCAAGGCCGACGGCCAGGAAGGCAACGTCCAGTCCGTCGGCAACTTCTACACCGCCGCCGCCAAGGGCACGTTGCCGGCCGTGTCCTGGGTGGTGCCGTCCGGTGAGGTCAGCGAGCATCCGCCGGGGCCGGTCAGCTTCGGGCAGTCGTATGTGACCAGCCTGGTGAACGCGGTCATGCACAGCCCAGAATGGGACTCCACCGCGATCTTCCTGAGCTGGGACGACTGGGGCGGGTTCTACGACCATGTGGCGCCGCCATCGGTGGACGCCAACGGTTACGGACTGCGGGTGCCAGGAATCGTGATCAGCCCGTACGCCAAGACCGGCTACGTCGATCACCAGACGCTGTCCTTCGACGCCTACGACAAGTTCATCGAGGACGACTTCCTTGGCGGGCAACGGATCGATCCCCGGACCGACGGGCGGCCGGACCCGAGGCCCGATGTCCGGGAGAACGTCGGCGTCCTCGGCGACCTGACCGCCGACTTCGATTTCTCCCAGCCACCGCGGCCACCGGTGGTACTGCCGGTGCACCCCACGACCACCCTGACCGGCACGCCCGGTGGTTGATTCTCATCCGGCGCGCATTTCGCACTCCGAGGTGATTGGCTCGAATATCAACCGTTTTCGAGGATGGCGGGAAATGCTGGAAATTCTCGTTGGCCGTCGCGCTGTAATGTCACGCACCCACCGGCTCGACGGTATCCAGGTAGTGCTGGTTGTACATCACGCCGAGCACGTTCCCGAACGGGTCGACGACGGACGCGGTCACGAATCCGGGGCCGTGCTCGATCGCTTCCTGGTGCACGGTGGCGCCGAGGGCGAGCAGCCGGTCGACGGTGGCGCGGAGGTCGTCAACGGCCCAGTAGATCATCGCGCCGGCCGGTGTGCCCGCGTGGTCGTGGGCGGCGTAGCGGCGGTCGAGGATGCCGAGTTCGTGCTGGTGGTCGCCGATGCGGAACTCGACATACGCCGGCGTGCCATCGACCGGCCGGGCGAAGTACGCCTCGACGCCGAGTACCTCGGTGTACCAGTCCCTTGCGGCGGCGACGTCGTCGGCGAAGTAGTTGACGGTGGTGAGTCCTCGCAACATCGGTGGTTCCTTCCCTCGTTGGGTGACAAGGGCAATGTTCCGGCCTAAAGTGCTCATCAACTGAGCACTTTGCTGAGGAGTTTGGAGACATGCGCGTAGACCGGCTCGTGGCGGCCCTGCTGCTCATGCAGTCCCGGGGTCGGGTGACGGCCGCCGAGTTGGCGTCCGAGCTTGAGGTGTCGGTGGCGACCGCCCGCCGCGACCTTGAGGCGTTGTCCACGGCGGGCATCCCGGTGTATCCGCAGCCGGGACGGGGTGGTGGCTGGTCGCTCGTCGGTGGCGCGCGTACCGACCTGAGCGGCCTGTCGGCGACCGAGGCGCAGGCCTTGTTCCTGCTGGTCGGCCCGGCCGCGGCGGTCTCGGCCGATGCCAAGGCGGCACTGCGCAAGCTGGTCCGGGCACTGCCCAAGACGTTCCGCGCCGATGCGGAAGCCGCCGCCGACGCAACTCTGATCGACGCCACCCGCTGGGGCGAACGCGACCTCA
>DATBCR010000647.1:0-1983 GCA_036270375.1 Pseudonocardiaceae bacterium
GAGGTCGCGAACAGCTATCCGCGCGAACACGTCCGCGGGTTCGCCGAACACCTGCGCGCCGAGGGCGATGACGAGATCGTCTGCCTCGTCCGCTCGGCGTGGGCCGGCAGCCAGCGGTTCGGCGCGGCACTCTGGTCCGGCGACATCCCGGCCACCTTCGACTCGCTGCGCACCCAGATCCGCGCCGGGCTGAGCGTCGGGTTGAGCGGAATCCCTTGGTGGACAACGGACATCGGCGGGTTCCACGGCGGCGACCCGGACGACGAGCGGTATCGGGAGCTGATGATCCGCTGGTTCTGCTACGGCGTGTTCTGCCCGCTGTTGCGGCTGCACGGGCACCGCGAACCCCGGCAGGGCTTCGGCGCGAGCCATTCCGGCGGCCCCAACGAGGTCTGGTCCTACGGCGAGACCGCGTACCGGATCATCAGCGACCAACTGCGCCTGCGCGAACGCCTCCGCCCCTACCTCGGTGCGCAGATGGCCGAAGCCGCGCGCAGCGGCCTGCCGCCGATGCGTCCGCTGTTCGTCGACTTCCCGCACGATCCGCCGGCCTGGTCGGTCGAGGACGAGTTCCTGTTCGGCCCGGACGTGCTCGTCGCGCCGATCACCGAGTACGGCGCGCGCGCACGCGAGGTGTACCTGCCGGCCGGCGAGACCTGGATCGACATGGCCACCCGCGCCGAACACCCCGGCGGTGGGGTCGTCTGGGCCGACGCGCCGCTGGAGCGCATCCCGGTTTTCGTTCGAGCACAAGGACGTTCGCCGCTGGAGTGGTGAACGTCGACCGATCTCACCAGGAAGGTCAGCCATGCACTCGACGCAGCGTGTTCGGCGCACCGCCCGACTACTGCTCGGCATCGCCGCGGCAGGTTCACTCGTCGTCGGCATCCCGGCGAACGCCGGACCGGCGA
The DNA here is from genome assembly GCA_036270375.1 of Pseudonocardiaceae bacterium. Classification (GTDB taxonomy): domain Bacteria; phylum Actinomycetota; class Actinomycetes; order Mycobacteriales; family Pseudonocardiaceae; genus DATEPR01. The sequence continues at coordinate 912 of DATBCR010000647.1, forward strand.
CGAACCAGAGCGTCACCGTCGACGAGTCCAGCACCACCGGGCCGGCCACCGGTGTCGGCTCCGGCTTCCTGTACGGCCTCAACCAGGACGGTTCCGGGCCCGCGGACAGCCTGCTCGCGCCGTTGAACCCGACCTCAGGGCGCGGCGGCGGCGCACGGCTGCCCGGCGGCGGGTGGATCGGCGACGGCATGACCGCCGGCAACGGCTACCAGGCCCGGATCGCCTCCGCCATCGGCCAGGCCCGCCGGCTCACCACCGGCGCCTACCATGCCAGCTACGACCTGCTGGTCAGCGACCTGTTCGGCGCCGACACCACGCAGCCGTCCAACACGGTCTACCCGTGCACCAACGGCAACTGCGCCAACTGGATCGCCTTCGTCGACCGGGTCGTCGCCGACGTGAAGGCCGCCGGTCTCACCGTCAACTTCGACATCTGGAACGAGCCGGACGGCGGCGCGTTCTGGGCACCCGGCATGAACACCACCCAGTACTACGCGATGTGGGACACGGCGGTCCACGAGATCCGCCGGCTCGCCCCGTCCGCCACGATCGTCGGTCCCAGCCTGTCCGGCTGGCAGCAGACCCCGCTCAACATATTCCTCGACCACGTCAAGGCCGCCAACACGATCCCGACCATCCTGAACTGGCACTTCAGCGGCAACCCGGCGGCCGACGCCCAGACCGCGAACGCCATGCTCTCGTCGCGCGGCATCTCCGGCGTACGGCTGTCCATCAACGAATACCTTTTCTCGAACAACCAGAACGCCGGGTACGAGGCGTGGTATCTCACGCAGTTGGCCAAGTCCGGCTACCGCAACGGCGACCACGCGATCTGGACCGACTGCTGCGTCGCCGGCACCCTCGACTCGACGCTGGTGCCCGACGCGGGCGGCAACCCGCGGCCAACGGGACAGTGGTGGGTGTACCGGGACTACGCGCAGCTCACAGGTCAACTCGCGGCCGTGCGCAACAGCGGCGGATCAACGGACGCGGTCGCGGCGGTCGACCAGTCCGCCGGCCGTGCCACGGTCCTGCTCGGTGACTCGACCGGCAACACGGGCAGCGTGAACCT
>DATBCR010000648.1:0-2381 GCA_036270375.1 Pseudonocardiaceae bacterium
AACTGCACCGGTTGCGCGAGTGGTCGGACGTGCCGGCGATCGCCGAACTGACCGAACTGGCCGGTACACAGTAGGCCGGGCGCCCCGATCGGTTGGGGCACAACGGCTTCGGCTCCCGGTGGCCGGGCGGGGCGGAAATTCGCGCGCAATTGTCGGGGTAGGTCGCCACAATGGTGCACATGTCCGAGCTACCGACCGTCATGGAAGTCACAGAAAGGCTGGCCCACTCACAACTCTCCGGCACCGACGACACCCTCTGGCAGGGTGCCAAGGCGCACCGGGAACCGGCGATCCGCATGGCGGAGGTCGCCCGCCACACTCGCGTACTGGAGCGCGCTGGTGGCGGACGACCCCGCCCTGCGCCGAATGGTCAGCGCAGCCGCAGTGCCAGGCGCGGACAGTAGGCGACCGCCCGTCGGGTGAACGATTCCAGGTCCGGCGGGACTTCCGGCTGTCGACTCCCGTCGACCGGCAGCGGGTAGCCCCACGGGTCCTGAGCCAGCACTTCCGGGATCAGTTCGGTGCACGTGCCTCGGCCGTCGCAGGCCGTCCAGTCGATGTGCAGCTTCATCGTCCCTCCATTGTGGAGCATCGACCGGCCAGGTGGGCGTCGATCTCCGTTGCGAACACACGCATCGCGCTGCGGACCATCCGGACCACGCCGTCCGGGTGGTGGCATGCGCCCCGGTTGGCCACCAACGCCGCCAGCCGGGCAACGTGATCCGGCAGCCGGCCGTCCCGCTCCCGGTCGGCGAGCCTTCGTAGCGTGTCGGCCATCGCCGGCAACCCGTTGCGGCACGGCCCGCATTGTTTCGCGCTCTGCTGGGCCAGATAGTCGGTGATGCGTGCTGTCTCGACCAGCCCGCACAGTGCCGTCGGCAGCGCGTACAACACGCCGGCGCCCGGTGTCGCACCGAAGGGTGCCAGGCCGGCGGCGGACATCGGCGCGGACACGGCATCCGCGATCGGCAGCCAGGTGCCGTGATAGCCGCCGACCAGCACCGCGGCCAGCGCGGTGGCCGGCCCGCCCGCCAACTCCAGCAGGTGACCGATCGGAATCCCTTGCGGTGCTTCATAAACTCCCGGTGCGACCACGGCGCCGCTGACTGTGGACAGGAATCCGCCGTGCCCCCGGAACAGGTCCGGGCCGTATCGGGCGATCAACGCCATCCGCGCCAACGTTTCCACGTTCTGCACCAGCGTCGGCCGCCCACGCAGCCCGGACTCGACGACGAGTCCGACCTTGTCCGTCGGCAGCGCCCGGCCACCCGCGACCGCCGCGATCACCGCGGACTCCTCACCGGCGATGAACGTGTCGGGTGCTGGCACCAAGGTCACCGCGAACCGGTCCCTGCCAGCACGTTCGGCCATCGCACGGGTGATGTGGCCGGTGACCGGGCCGGGCAGGTACAGGTAGCAGTCGACGGCGCCGACCGCCTCGGCGGCCAGTTGCAGCCCGTCCAGCACCAGGTGCGGCACCGTGGTCAGCAGGGTCCGGTCCTTGGCGCTGGCCGGTTCGCCCTCGGCGCCGTTGCCGATCACCACCGGCCGGTGGCCGACCGCGACCGCAGCGACCTTGCGCCACGTGGGAAATCCGGCACCACCGCGTCCCGTCAGCCCGGCCCGCTCCAGCGACCCGATCAGTCGTCGGCCTTGCCAGGGCAGCGGTTCGCTGAGCCAGTCCGCCGCGCCGAGCAGCGGAGTCGCCACGGCCGTCATCGCACACCGGCCAACTGACGGGCCACTTGCGGTCGCACGGCGAACCCGGTCGACAACCGCCACCCGATGCAGACCCCGATCAGGGCCACACACCCGGCGACGGTCAACCACAGCCAAAGGCGGCCGTTGTCGGTACCCGTGCCGATCGCGTGCGCGACCGCGACCGGCCACATCACGTACGCCGCCCAGTGCACGAAACGCCAGGCGCGGTAACCGATCCGATGCCGCGACAGGCTGGTGACGATCACCGCGACCACCAGTTCGGCCGCGACAGTGCCCAACCCCAGCCAGAACGGTCGATACGGCCCGGCGAACGGCACGATCACGTCCACCAGCCGTAGCGGCGCGGAGGGATCGAGCACCATGGTGAAGACGTGAATCACCAGGAACACCAACGACAACAGGCTCGCCCCACGATGCACGGCCAGCACCGCGAACCGGGGCAGCCCGAACAACGGCCGCGCCGCCCGCGTCGCGATGCCAAGCGCCACAACGACACTGAACAGCACCAGGGCCACCACACCGGTCCCCCGACCCACATACCAGAGCGCCGCGGTGGTCATCGGTCCACCGGCCAGCCGCCGAGTGTGCGCACCGAGCCGTCCGCCGCGACCAGCCGGGCCGGCAGGCCGAGTGGCCGCAGCCGGGCCGGTGCCGTGGCG
>DATBCR010000649.1:0-3663 GCA_036270375.1 Pseudonocardiaceae bacterium
CGGCCGGCCTGCCGGACACGGTCGACGTGGTCGCGGTGCCCGGCACGAACCACTTCTCGATCATGTTCGGCGACACCGGTGCCGACGCGGTGGCGGCGGCCGTTCGCGCGGCGATTCGCGCGTCCGTCGCATCGGGTTGAGCGGTTCGCCGGCCGCCCGCCGTCGAATTGCCGGTGGAAAAGGGAATTGGGTGAATTCGACCGTCCAGTGGTGACGGTGGAATGAGCCGCCGGGAATTGGTTGCCCGATTCGGTGGCACCGTCCAGATCGGACAGTGCAACGGTCGGAGTGCTCCGCAAGGATGGTCCCATATGATCGAATTGTCGGATATTGGTCGGCGTTGCATTCGATTGCCGGCCTGCTCCGGACGGTGTCGCCGGTGCTACGGATGGTGTTCCACGCGGTCCGGCAACCGGTCGTACACCTTGTGACAATGTCGTCGCTAACCGATGCTTGTTCGTTGTGGCGGTGACGCCACCTCCGTTGCCGGACAGACGTCTCATAGGACAAACGGCGATGTGAGTCGGGGGCTTGTGGGAGGGTACGAAGCGTGGCCATTGAGGGTCTCCCCGGGGCGGCGGGAACGTCTGCCGGGGCGGTGTCCGCCGAATCGGTGCGGACATGGTGCCTCGTCGCGCTCACGCTCCTTGGGTGGACGTTGGTCGGCACGATGCGCTACTGGTGGTTGTGGCTGTGGGTGCGACTCGGGCTGATCAGCGTGCCGGTGGACACCCTGGTCTGGATAATCGCGATCATTCTGACAATTCTCCTGACTCCGGTGCTGTGGCGGCGGTTCCGGCGCGTCGGCGTCGTCACGTTCCTCATCGGCTCGCTGCTGGTCGGCGGCACCGCGATCGTGCTGTCACCGTGGCACGACGTGTTGTCGCAGGCCTGGCTGCGGATGGAATGCGGGCCGGGCGACTGCACCGGTCCGGCACCGGCGGTGAACTATCAATGGCGGGTGGGGGAAAAACCCAAGTAGGCAGCCCGCACGACGGCCCGGCGGGGCTTTCGTGTGATCATGGCGCCATGATGCCTACTCTGGTGGTAGAACCGAGCATATGATCCGGGGAATTCGGACGGCTGGGGGACGGCTTGCGGCTGCGTAGTGTTGCGCCGACGGTCGGTGCCCGCTGGGCGCCCGGCCACGCAGCGGCGTGTCTGTGATGGTGGCGATGGCGGCCGGCCCGACTCCCCAGCTCACGCACGACCAGGCCGACCAAGCCCTGGCGCGCCTGACGAACGAGAGCGACCGGATCGCGGGCGCCCTGATCGCGCTGGAAAGCCATCCAGGGCACCAGTTCCTCGCCGGTGCGCGACTTTCCGGCCGCACCGAGGAACTGTGGCAGCGGACCCAGGGCGACATCACGCTGCTGTACCAGCGGTTCAACGCCTACCGGTCGGTGCTCGAGCGGGCGACCGCCGTGCGGGCACGGCGGGCCAGACCCGGCGTCGCGGAACTGACCGAGTTGAGCGCGCTGCTGCGCGGCCGCTCGGTAGAGCTTGCCACCGAGGAGATTCCGCTCGAACGCCGCAATCTCACCGGCCCGTCCACCGTGACGAACCGGATGACACTGGCCGAACTGGTCACCGCGATGGACACCATGTTCCAGCGGGCCACCGAGGTTGTCGTCGCGACGGACGACGTGTGGTCGGCGTTCGTGCACCTGGCCGATCCGCTGGAGGGCCGGCTGGACGCGGCCCGCGAACTGGCCGCGTCGCTCGGTCTCGGCGAGGCCCGCGACCCGCTGTTCACCGCGCTCGGCGACATCGGCACCGACCTGGCCGACGTGCGGGCCCGCGCGTTCGGCGATCCGCTCTCGTTCTACCGTGGCGAACCCGGCAAGGGCCAACCGGACCTTGGCGAGATCGACGCGCTGGACAGCCGGCTCGCGCAGGTCCGTGTCGACCTGGACGCACAGGCTGCCGTGCGCGGCGGGTACGACGAGCAGGTTGGCCGGGCACGGGCCGCGATCGACGGGCTGGCCGCACTCGCCGTCGAGACGCGGGCGTTGTACGACCGGGTGCTCGACAAGATCGCCGCGCCCACCATCGCCGAGGTGCCGATGGACGCCGACGGGCTGCGCGCGCGGCTCGCGGGTCTCGGCGACCTCGTCGCCCGGCAGCGCTGGAGCACCTTGTCCGGCGAACTGGCCGCACTGGCCACCGCGACCGACGACGCCGTCCGGCGGGTCCGGGACGTGCGGGACACCGCGAACGCCCTGCTGGACCGGCGATCCGAGCTGCGCGGCCGGCTGGACGCCTACCGGGTCAAGGCGGCCAGGTCGCATCTCACCGAGGACGCCGAGATCGCCGGCACCTACCAGCAGGCGTACGACCTGCTCTGGAGCGCGCCGTGCGACCTGCGGGCGGCGACGATGGCGCTGAACCGGTACCAGCAGGCGATCGCAGCGAAGGGGTCCGCCGGATGAGCGCATGCGCCCGGCCCGGATGCACCGGGACCATCGAGGACGGATTCTGTTCGGTCTGCGGCATGGCACCGGCACCGGTGCCCGTCGCGACCGGCTCGACACCGTCGAGGTCCGTCTCGGCACCCGCGGCATCCACACCGTCGCGGTCGGCCCCGATGTCGGGGCGTACCAACGCCTTCGGCGCGTCGGGCACGGCGCGGACCACCGGCAGCCCGCTGTCCGTGCGCGGCACCCGCACCGGCTCGACGACGACCGGTTCGACCCGTTCCGGCACCAGTCGCGGCTCGACCCGCCGCGGTCGCCTCGGCGCAGGCCTCGTCGACGTGCCGTCCGTGCCCTACCAGGACCCCGCACAGGCGGTGCTCTCGAATCCGGAAGTGGCCGAGCGCAAACGGTTCTGCTCCAACTGCGGGGAACCGGTCGGTCGCGGCCGGGACGGCAAACCCGGCCGTACCGACGGCTTCTGCCGGCACTGCGGCTCCGCATACTCGTTCACGCCGAAACTCGTCGCAGGCGACCTGGTCAGCGGCCAGTACGAGGTGCTCGGCTGCCTCGCGCACGGCGGCCTCGGCTGGATCTACCTGGCCCGCGACCGCAACGTGAACGACCGCTGGGTGGTGCTCAAAGGCCTGCTGGACACCGGCGACAGCGAGGCGATGGCGGCCGCCGTCGCGGAAAAGCGGTTCCTGGCCGAGGTCGAGCACCCCAGCATCGTCAAGATCTACAACTTCGTGCAGCATCCCGATCCTCGTAGCGGCACGATGGTCGGCTACATCGTGATGGAGTACGTCGGCGGCCAGTCGCTGAAGGAACTGCGGTCGGTACGTGACGAGAACGGCCAGCTCATCCCGCTGCCGCTGGGCCAGGCCATCGCGTACGCGCTGGAAGTGTTGCCCGCCTTGGGTTATCTGCACGGTATCGGCCTGCTCTACTGCGATTTCAAGCCGGACAACGTGATCCAGAGCCAGGAGCAGGTCAAGCTGATCGACCTGGGTGCGGTCCGGCACATGGACGACGACGAGAGCCCGGTCTACAAGACCGACGGCTACTGTGCCCCCGAACTGGCCACCGATGGCATGTCCGTCAGCGCCGATCTCTACACCGTGGCCCGCACGCTCGCCGTGCTCGCGTTCAACTTCGACTACGCCCGCAAGTACCGCGAGACCCTGCCGGATCCGACCGAGGTCCCGGTGCTCGCCCGGCACGGCTCGTTCCACCGTTTCCTGTTGCG
>DATBCR010000650.1:0-1817 GCA_036270375.1 Pseudonocardiaceae bacterium
GTCCGCCTTGTCGGTTTCGAACCGGGCGGCAAGGGCATCGGGACGGGCGAACACGGCGCGACGCTCAGCGAGGGCTCACCGGGCCTGCTGCACGGTTCGCGCTCGTACCTGCTGCAGGACGACGACGGCCAGATCACCGAGGCGTATTCGATCTCGGCCGGCCTGGACTATCCCGGCGTCGGCCCGGAACACGCGTGGCTCAAGGACTCCGGCCGCGCCGAGTACCGCTCGGTGACCGACGCCGATGCCATGGACGCACTGCGGCTGCTGTCCAGGACGGAAGGAATCATCCCGGCCATCGAATCGGCGCACGCGCTGGCCGGCGTGCTGACACTCGGTCGCGAACTCGGCCCCGACAGCGTGATCGTGGTGAACCTGTCCGGCCGGGGGGACAAGGACATGGACACCGCGAACAAGTGGTTCGACCTGGTGCCCGCCAACGAGAAGGACCACTGATGGGCAGGCTGGACCCGCTGTTCGCCCGGACGAGGGCAGAAGGCAGGGCGGCACTGGTCGGCTACCTGCCGGCCGGTTACCCGACACTGGCCGGCTCGAAGGACATGCTGGCCGCGATGCTGGACGCCGGGTGCGACCTGCTGGAGATCGGCGTCCCGTTCTCGGACCCGGTACTGGACGGCCCGACCATCCAGGCCGCCGCCGACCAGGCGCTGCGCGGCGGTTTCCGGATGCGCGACCTGTTCGGCGTCGTCGAGTCGGTCGCGTCGGCAGGCGGGCACGCGGTGCTGATGACGTACTGGAACCCGGTCTACAAGTACGGAACTGAACGTTTCAGCCGCGACCTGGCCGCGGCTGGCGGACTGGGGATCATCACGCCCGACCTGATCCCGGACGAGGCGCAGGAATGGCTGGCGGCCGCCGAAACCCATGACCTGGACCGGATCTTCCTGCTGGCACCGTCGTCGACGGAGGAACGAATCGCCAGCACGGTCGCGGTGACGAGCGGTTTCGTGTACGCGGCATCGGTGATGGGCGTGACGGGCGCACGGGACCACGTCAGCTCGGCCGCCGGTCCGCTGGTCGCCCGAATCCGGACACACACGGACGTGCCGATCGGCGTCGGCTTGGGTGTGCGCTCCGGCGCCCAGGCCGCCGAACTGGCCGCGATCGCGGACGCGGTGATCGTCGGCTCGGCGTTCGTGACCAGGGCGGCCCAAGGCTTGGCCGAGGTCCGCGAACTGGCCACGGAACTGGCGGAGGGCGTCCGAAGCCCGCTTCGCACCATTGGGTGAACCCAGCGCTCGAACACCTGTTCTGCGCTCGTTTTGTCAGTGTTCGTCAGGATCGTCGGCTCATGAACATGTGCCAACCGCATCCGCACGAGTGGACGGCATCAGCGTGTGCTGCAACGAATGCAGGTTGCTTTCGGCCGTGTCACACCTGCCGAGTTCGAGCCGCTGCCGGGTGTGAACGTCTTGCTGAGTCGTCGGCGCCTGGTCATTCCGGACCTGGTCGTGACGACCGTGCCAGGTATCGATGCGCTGTATTGCGAGGGCGTGGATCTCCTGCTCGCCGTCGAGATCATCTCGTCGTCCTAACGATCCGATATCGGCCGTCAGCTACGAACTCGACGGCGCTGAGTACCTGGAATCGGCTCGTAGCAACGGTGGTGTCCTCACCCTGACTCGGCCGTTCGCGGTCACCGTGGACCTCGCTGGCGCGGGGGGTTGACAGCCCGCTCACAGCGGCCCGTTACGGTGGGCTGGTGAGCTTCGCCGCTGGGCCTGTGTTGGCCTACATTCCGAGCCCGCCGCAGGGCGTTTGGCACGTCGGCCCGTTTCCGATTCGGGCGTATGCGC
>DATBCR010000651.1:0-3060 GCA_036270375.1 Pseudonocardiaceae bacterium
CCGCGTTGGACGAGAACAGGACGAACGCGTCGAGGTCGTCGCCGGTCAGTTCGTCCAGGTTGATGGCGCCGGCAACCTTGGCGCGCAACGTATCGGCGAACTCGGCGAGGTCCGTGTCGGCCAGCAGCGCGGAGTTGCCGACCCCGGCCGCGTGCACGACGGACCGAACCGGCGTGCCGTGCGCGGAAAGGTCGGCCAGCAGCGCGGCCAGTGCGTCCCGGTCGGCGACATCGCAGGCGACCACGGTGGCGGTCGCGCCGAGTGCGGCAAGTTCGTCCACCAGACCGTCCGCGCCGCCGCGCCGGCTGGTGAGGACAAGGCGTTCGGCACCGGCTTTGGCCAGGTCACGGGCGACGTGCGCACCGAGCGCGCCGGTGCCGCCGGTGATCAGAACCGTGCCGGTCGGCCGCCACTCCCGGCGCGGGCGGGCATCGCCGAGCGGCGCCGGCCGCAGACGCCGGGCGAACACCCCGGACGCGCGGACGGCCACTTGGTCCTCGTTGCCGGTCAGCACCGAGCACAACCGGTCGGCCGCACGCCCGTCCAACACCGCCGGCAGGTCGATCAGGCCACCCCACCGGTCCGGGTGTTCCAGGCCGACCACCCGGCCGGCACCCCAGACCTGGGCCTGCGCCGGGCTGGTCAACGGATCCGCACGGCCGGTGAACACCGCGCCACGGGTGACGATCCACAGCGGCGCCACGACGTCGGCAAGGGCCTGTACGAGTCGCACGGTCTGGGCCAGGCCTACGGTGAGCGCCGGATGGTCGGGGTGTGGCTGTTCGTCGAGTGCGAGCGTCGACAAGACGCCCGCGACCGGCATGTCAAGCTCGGCAAGGTGTTCGACGTCCAGCCGGATCACCTCCGCGCCACGCGCGGTGAGGCGGTCGGCCAGACCACAGTCGGGTCCGACCAGCAGCCATCGGCCGTCCAGCCGGCCGGTGGGCGAACTGGTGAGCGGGTGCCACCCGATCCGGTAGCGCCAACTATCCACTGTGGACTTCTCGTTGCGCTGCCGTTGCCATGCCAGCAGCGCTTCGGGATCGACGTCCAGGTCGGCGGCGAGCGAATGCAGGTCACCGTCGGTCCAGAGCCGGGTGTCGGCTGAGCCGGTCAGCCAGTATCGCTGCCGCTGGAAGGCATACGTTGGCAGCTCGACCGTCCGGGCGCCGGGCAGCGCGGCGGTCCAGTCGACCGAAACCCCGTGGCACCACAGTTCGGCCAGGGCGGCGCGGAACCGGGGCAGGCCACCGTCATCCCGTCGTAGGGTGCCGAGTACGGCCGCCTGACTGGACACGTCGTCCAGCGTCTCCTGGATGGCGGGCACGAGCACCGGATGCGTGCCGACCTCGACGAAGGCCGTGTAGCCACGATCGACCAAGCCGCGCACGGCCGTGTCCAGATGGACGGTTTGGCGCAGGTTTCGGTACCAGTAGGCCGCATCCAGCGTCGTAGGGCCGCTCACCGTTGAGCAGAAGGCGATATCGCTCGTGTGGGGCGTGATCGGGGCCAGTGCGGCCAGCAGATCGGTCTCGATGGCCTCGACGTGCGCGGAATGCGACGCGTAGTCCACCGGAATACGCCGTGCCCGCACACCGTCCGCGACACAGCGGGCGACGAGTTCGTCCAACGCGTCCGAATCTCCCGACACCACAACCGAACGAGGTCCGTTGACTGCGGCGATGCCGAGGGCGTCGGTCAACCGGATCTCATCCTCGGACAGCGCGATCGACGCCATACCGCCACGACCGGCCAGCGTCGACGCGATCAGCTTGCTGCGCAACGCGACCACGCGCGCCCCGTCGGCAAGCGACAACGCTCCCGCGACGCAGGCCGCCGCGATCTCGCCCTGCGAGTGGCCCACCACGGCCGCCGGCCGGACACCGTGCGACGAGTACAGCGCGGCCAGCGCGACCATCACGGCCCACGACGCCGGCTGCACCACGTCGACCCGGTCCACCTCACCGTGCCGCAGCACATCCACCAGCGACCAGTCGACGAACGGCGCCAACGCGGCCGCGCACTCCGCGATCCGATCCGCGAACACCGGTGCGGAATCCAGCAGTTCCGCGCCCATCCCGACCCACTGCGCACCCTGCCCGGGAAACACGAACGCGGTCTTGCCGGCCGGCCCGCCGACCCCGCGGATCACCGGCGCGGTCTCGAGCATCAACTCCGCCGTCGTGTCGCCGAGCAGCACCATGCGGTGTTCGAAGGCCGATCTGGTGGTCGCCAGTGACAACCCGACATCGGCGGCATCCCAACCAGCGCCGACGTGCCGCCGTAGTCGATCCGCCTGTGCCCGCAACGCTTCCGGTGTCCGACCGGACAGCACCCACGGCACCGGCCCGGACACCACAGCGGGCGCACCGGTCTCAGCCGGTTCGACGCCCTCCAGGATCACGTGCGCATTGGTGCCACCGACACCGAAGGACGACACGCCGGCCCGTCGCGGTGCCCCCGTCACCGGCCACGGCGTCCGTTCCGTCAACAGCCGCACCGAGCCGGCCGTCCAGTCCACATGGGACGATGGCGCGGTCACGTGCAGGGTCCTTGGCAGCACGCCTTGCCGCAGCGCCAGCACCGTCTTGATCACCCCGGCCACACCGGCCGCTGCCTGCGTGTGGCCGAGATTGGACTTTACAGATCCCAACCACAGTGGCCGCTCGCGATCCTGACCGTAGGCCGCGAGCACCGCCTGCGCCTCGATCGGATCGCCGAGCGTCGTCCCGGTGCCATGTGCCTCGACGGCGTCGATATCGGCGGGTGTCAAGCCCGCGTTGGCGAGGGCCGCCCGGATCACCCGCTGCTGTGATGGGCCGTTCGGCGAGGTCAGCCCGTTCGAGGCGCCGTCCTGGTTGACCGCCGAGCCGGCCAGGACGGCCAGCACGCGATGGTGATTGCTGCGGGCGTCGGAGAGCCGCTCCAGCACGAGCAGGCCCACGCCCTCGGCCCAGCCGGTGCCGTCCGCCCCGGAGCCGAAGGCCCGGCACCGGCCGTCCGGCGACAAGCCCCGCTGCCGCGCCATCTCGACGAACATGGCGGGGGTGGCCATCGTGG
>DATBCR010000652.1:0-6554 GCA_036270375.1 Pseudonocardiaceae bacterium
CAGTTCGCGGTGTGCCTCGGCGACCGAGATCCCGTAGCGGCCGTCCGGCGTGAAGTACAGGTTGTACGGGTCGAGGACCGGAATCTGTGTGCCGGGCAGCCCGGTCGTCGGGACGAACGGGATGAGGTGGTTGCCGACGTCGTCCGTCGCGTACAGGGTGCGCATGTCGTACGACGGGACGACGTGCTGCAACTCCTTGCCGCCCGGGTATTTCGCGATGACCTTGAACGTGACCGGATCGATCACCCACACGTCGCCGGAACTGTTGTGCGGGACGTAGACGAGGGGCTTGGCCGCGAGGACGACCGCGGACAGCTTGCCGGTGCCCGCGTCCACGTACACGTTGTGCGGGTCGGTCACGGACGGCATACCGGGGAGGCCGTCCACGGACGGCGTGGTCGGGACAACCGACGGAATCGAAGTCGGCGTCGGAATGGCGGCCGGGGCGGGTGAACCGGCCGAACAGCCCGCCATGACGGCCGCGAGCAGTACGATCCCGACGGTGGCCTTCATCGCAGCAACTCGGTTGCCGTCACGGCGGCCAGGCCCCTTGTTTGCAGATCCGCCAGAATCCCAGGCAGTGCTACCACTGTCCCCTGGTGGCCGAGGTGCAGGCTGACGATGCTGCCCTGCGTCGCGGTGGCGACGGCCCGTCGAATCGCGGTCGGGCCGGGGTCCTGCCAGTCGAGCCCGTCTATGTCGTACGACAGAACCCTTGCGTACCCGGCAATCCCGGCCTCGACGAGTTCCGACCGCGTCGCCGTCTGTGCGGACGACTGCCGGAAGAACGCGCCAGGCGTGCCCAACAGTTCGACGAGTTTGTCCCGGCAACGTTCGATCTCGCTGAGCATCGTCGTGGTGGACATGCCGCTCATCACGCCGTGGCTCCACGTGTGGTTGCCGATGTCGTGGCCACTGTCATGGAACATCCGGATGCCGTCCGGGCTGCTCGCCAACCAGGTGCCCACCGCCATGATGGTGGCCTTGGCCGACGCGGCGGCGAGCGCGTCGTGGATCTGGCGCGCGATCCCGAGGTCACCCGCGCCGTGGAAGGTCAACGCCACTTCCGGCCGCCCGGTGGTGATCCGCGCCACCTGAACGGCCGGACCACCGGGCGCCGCCGATGTGCTGCTCGCCACAGTCGTGGTCGGACTCGGTGCTGGCCGGGAGGTCGGCGGAACAGGCGCGGGGCCCGATGCCGACTGGCCGGTCGAACAGCCCGCGACGACGAGAGCGGCAGCGCCGACGCCAAGCACACGACGCCGGGACAGCGGCCGGCCGGGCTGGTCCACGGTGATCGCCTCCACATTGCTCCTCGAAGTCCAACGCTCCGCGACAGTAGAACGCCGACTGTGAGCAAGCTGTGTGCACCCCCCTTCCGGACCTGACAAATCCCCCTTCCGGATTGCTTGAAACCATGGGAGCGGGTTGTTAGGCAAGCCTTACCTGTATTAGGCTCCGCTGTGTTACTCAGCCTTGACAACCGCAACGGAGCTCAGCTCATGTCGTCCATCCAGATCGCCCTCCTCGGTGCCATCGCCGGATTCACCATCTATCTCGGCCTGCCGCTTGGACGACTGCGGACCCCGATGCCCAAACTCAAGGCGCTGCTCAACGCCGTCGCGATCGGCATCCTGACGTTCCTGCTCTGGGACGTCCTCACGCACGCGTGGGACCCGATCGACACCGCGCTCGGCAAGCACGACATCGGCCCGGCACTGGGCAACGGCGCCGTCATGTGCGTCGGTGTCGGCATCGGACTGCTCGGCCTCGTCCGGTTCGACCGCTGGGCGAGCGGCCGCCGCAACCGGGTCGAGCGGCGCATCGGACCTGGCACGGCGACCCTTGGCGAACTGCCGACCGCCCCGTGGCACAACAAGGCGGGCCGCCTCGCGATGACGATCGCGGTCGGCATCGGCCTGCACAACTTCGCCGAGGGCCTGGCAATCGGCAACTCCGCCGCCAGCGGGCAGTTGGCGCTGGCGATCCTGCTGATCATCGGGTTCGGCCTGCACAACGCGACCGAGGGTTTCGGCATCGTCGCCCCGCTCACCGGGCAACGGCCGCCCTGGACGTACCTCGCGCTGCTCGGCCTGATCGGCGGCGGTCCCACGTTCCTCGGCACGATCGTCGGCGAGCGCTTCGTCAACGACACGCTGTCCATCGCGTTCCTCAGCCTGGCTGCCGGCTCCATTCTCTACGTGGTGATCGAACTCCTCGCCGTGGCACGGAGCCTGGCGTTCAAGGAGATCACGACGTGGGGCATCTTCGCCGGCATGGTGCTCGGCTTCGCCACCGACGCCATCATCACGGCAGCCGGCGCCTGACTACGCGGCCGCCAGCACACCAACTCGCCTGCTGGTGACCAAGGCGTTGTTCGGTGTGCCGAAGTAGCGGCCGGACGTCGGCGCCACATCCGCGTAGTCCCGGCCGGTCGCAACGGTCACGTATCCGAAGCCGGCCGGTCGGCCGTTGCACGGGTCGAACGGCATGGCGACGGCCGCGTCACCGGACGGCACGACAACCTCGACCCAGCAGTGCGTACCGCCCTCGCCGAGCAGGTGTCCTGAGACGTACCGCGCGGGCAGGCCGACGAGGTGACACAGCGCCAGCATCACGTGCGCCGAGTCCTGACACACGCCACGGCCACCGGACAGCGCCTGTGCCGCCGTGGTCATCACTGACGTGACGCCGTGCGCATACGCGATGGCCGTGTGCACGGTCGCGCAGATCCGGTCGGCCAGCGCCACCGGATCACCAACGCCGGCAAGGGAAGCGGCAAGGTCCTTGAGCCGCTCGTCGGGTGCGGTGAGCCGGGTTGCCCGCAGCAGCACGGGATCCCGCAACGCCGACGCGGGCAGCAGCGTCGGCCCGTCCGCACGCACCCGCTCCACCAGCACCCCGGCACGGAACTCCACCGCGCGCTCGACGGCGTCGGCATGCAGCCGGACGACGGTGTTGCCGTGCCGGTCCCGCCGCCACACCCGGCGCGCGCGGGCACCGGCGACGTCGACACGGTGCGCACGGCGGTGCTGGTTGCCGTGGCGCGACGGCGGCACGACGACGAGACGTTGCCGCAGCGACGTGATCGGCGCGTCGTAGGTGTAGTGGAAGCGCTGGTCGAGCAGGTACGTGACGCGTTCGGCCTCGTCGAGGTCAAGGGTGGTGTGGTCGAGCAGTGGTGCGTCCAGTGTCCGGTCGTCGAGCGTCATCGCGGTGCCTCCTCGGCGTGGACAACCATCGAGGTGAGGATGGGGCCGCCGAACGTCGTGGCCATCGCCACGTCGGACGCGTCGCGGCCCCGGCCGACCACCACCCGGCCCTTGCGGGTTCGGTTGTTGCGTGGGTCAAAGGTCCACCACCGGTCCCCCAGCCACACCTCCATCCAGGCCGCGAAGTCCATCTCGGCCGGGTCCGGTGGGATGTCCAGGTCCGGCAGGTAACCGAAAACGTAGCGGGCGGGGATGTTCAGCGCCCGGCAGAACGAGATCGCCAGGTGGGTGAAGTCACGGCAGACGCCGAAACCGGTCGCGTTGACATCCGCCGCGGTGGACGCCGCGTTGCTGCTGCCGTACTGGAACCGCAGGTGTCCGTGCACGTGGTCACAGATGGCCCGCACCCGACCGTACCCGGGCGCCGTGTCGCCGAAACGCGTCCACGCCTCGTCGCCCAGGACGTCCGGCAGGACGTAGCGGCTGGGCAGCGTGTAGATCAGCACGTCGTCCGGCAGGGCCTCGGGCGGCAGTTCCACGGCGTCGGTGTCGACGTCCTCCACCGCGTCCGGTACGTCGACGAACGCGTCGTAGCGCAGGACCGAAGGGCCGGGCGGCAGGATCACCCGCATGCACAGGTTGCCGTACAGGTCCGCGTAACCGTGCCGGGGCAGGTCGGGCTCCGACGACCACCGCTCGCGCACCATGGTGACCTTCGGCGCGTCGTTCGGTTGCACCTGGAACACCGTCGGCGTCCGGATGGCAGCCTGATATCCGAACTCGCAGCCGACCCGCAACCGTCGCAACGTCATCCACCTATGGTCCCCTATTCGCGAAAGGCAGGAACCTCTGCCGTTGCTTGCTCCACCTGGGCCGATATGTTCCAGTGCGTCATGGACACACTCGCGCGGCGGTACCGCATGGTGCGGCTGATCCGCGAGTTCGAACTGCGTGTGCTCGATCTGGTCGATTCCGGTGAGATAGTCGGTGGCACCCACCCCTATATCGGGCAGGAAGCCGTCGCGGTCGGCGTGTGCGCGGCGCTGCGTGCCACCGACCTGATCACCAGCACCCACCGCGGCCACGGACACGTCCTCGCCAAGGGAGCCGATCCGGCGCGGATGCTGGCCGAACTCGCCGGTCGCGCCACCGGGCTGAACCAGGGGCGGGGCGGGTCCATGCACGCCGCCGATGTCGGTCTCGGCATTCTCGGCGCCAACGGGATCGTCGGTGCCAGCGCGCCGATCAGTGTCGGCGCGGCGTGGGCGGCGCGGCACGCCGGCACCGGACAGGTGGTTGCGACGTTCTTCGGGGACGGTGCGCTCAACCAGGGTGTGCTGCTTGAGGCGATGAACCTGGCCGCGCTCTGGCGGCTGCCGGTGCTGTTCGTGTGTGAGAACAACGGTTACGCCACCACGATGCCGATCGGCGGCGCGGTCGCCGGCACGGTTGTCGGCCGCGCGGAGGCGTTCGGCATTCCCGCTGTCACGGTGGACGGCATGGACACCGAAACCGTGCTGGCCGCCGCCGACCAGGCCGCCGGCCTGGCCCGCGACGGGGGCGGGCCGAGTTTCCTGGAATGCCTGACCTACCGGTTCGAGGGCCACCACACCATGGAGCGGAACTACCGGCTGGACTACCGCACGCAAGCCGAGATCGACCTGTGGCGGCAACGTGATCCGCTGCCAAGGGCGGCCGCGCTACTGTCCACTGTGGAACGGAAACGGATCGACGCGGAGGTCGAGGAGCTGCTCACGAGCGCGGTGCGTTTCGCGCTGGACAGCCCACATCCCGATCCGGCCGGCGCGCTCGACTACCTCTACGCCAGTGGGCTGCGCTGCCGGGCCGGGTGGTCGGCGTGAGAAAACTGTCCTACAGCAAGGCTTTGAACCTGGCCCTTGCGCACGAGCTGGCCGCCGACCCGACGGTGTGCGTGTTCGGCGAGGACATCGTGGCCGGCATGGCGGGGCTGACCTTGGGCCTGCACAAGCGGTTCGGCGCCGACCGGATCGTGGACACGCCGTTGTCCGAGCAGGGTTTCGCCGGTATGGCGATCGGTGCGGCGTTGGCAGGGCGGCGGCCGGTGATCGAGTTCCAGATCCCGTCGCTGCTGTTCCTGGTGTTCGAGCAGATCGCCAACCAGGCCCACAAACTCTCGCTGATGACCGGCGGGCAGCTCGCCGTGCCGGTGACGTACATCGTGCCGGCGTCCGGATCGCGGGCCGGCTGGGCTGGGCAGCACTCGGACCATCCGTACAGCCTGTTCGCGCATGTCGGTGTGAAGACACTCGTGCCCGCGATGCCGTCGGACGCGTACGGCTTGCTGCGGTCCGCGATCCAGGACCCGGATCCGACCGTGATCTTCGCGCCGGCACTGGCGATGGACCTCCGCGAGGCCGTGGAGATCGCCGAACTGGCCCCGGTGCCGATCGGGTCGGCGCGGGTGCGGCGCGAGGGCTCGGACGTCACCGTCGTCGCGCTCGGCCATCTGGTCTGGGATGCGCTGTCGGTGGCGGACGAACTGGCCGGCGAGGTGTCCGTCGAGGTGTTCGACCCGCGCACGGTGTACCCGTTCGACTGGGCCGCGCTGGCCGCGTCGGTGACGAAGACCGGTCGGCTGGTGGTGATCGACGACTCCAACCGGATGTGCGGGTTCGCCGCGGAAATCCTGGCCGGCGCGGCGGAAAGCCTGCCGCTGCTCGCGCAGCCGCAACGGGTCACCCGGCCGGACGGTGCCGTGCTGCCGTTCGCTCGTCAGCTCGACCAGGCCGTGCAGCCGCAACGCGCGCAGCTGATCGAGGCGATCCGCACGGTCATGAAGTAGTCGTCAAGTCGAGCGCTGCCACCGAAAGTAGGCCGACGCTCGGGTCGTGGTCCGCGAGCACGACGCGCTTTCCTTGTGCGGCCAAGGTTTCCAGACCGGTTGCCAGCTCCCACCACAGCCCGGTCAACGGCAGTTCCGACGCGCCGCGCAGCACGACGGGGTCCGGGTGACCCGAGCACAGGCGCTCGACCTCCTCGTCGAGTTCTTCTGCCGGCACGCCGGCCCGTTGCCGTACGGTGATCGCCGGTGTCGGGCCGGCGGCCAGCAGCAGACCCACAGCGGTGTGTCGTTCTGGCAACCGGACCGGCACGGTGGGTAAATAGTGCAGGGTCGCCTGTTCGACGACGAGTAGCAGGGCACGGGTGCACGCGCCGCCACGCGCGTAGGCGTCCAGCAGGCGCAGCGCGGTGAACGGGGCCGCGGTGCCCTGGTCGCACACCGCGAACGCGAGCGGATTGCCTTGGCAGCGGCTGCCGAGGTAGGTCGCGGTGGCGCGGCCGGGGCGCACGTCGTGCATC
>DATBCR010000653.1:0-2574 GCA_036270375.1 Pseudonocardiaceae bacterium
CGCACTCGGCGGTGAGGTGTGGGCGGCCGGCAACAACGGCAAGGCCACGACGGCCGCGGCCGTGATCAAGTGCCTCGCCTCCGCGACCAACAGCCTGTCCTGGTCGAAACTCGTCGACTACGTGCCCGCCGACCAGGCCGCCGCACAGCGGCTGGCCACGGCCGACCCGCGGATGCGGACGTTCGTCGACGAGATCGGCGGCGCCCAAGGCCGCACCGCGGAACTCGGTGCGGCCTACCCGAAGTACTCGCAGGCACTGTGGACCGCGGTGCAGTCGGTGCTGGCCGGGCAGAACAGCCCACAGGCCGCGCTCGACCAAGCCCAGCGGCAAGCGTCGGCTAGTTGAGTCTGTGGTGACCAGCCAACTGCAGGCGGTGGCACCTACCCGGCCGCCGCACCCGACCGCACCGATCACGCGGCGCCGTCGCAGGGTCGACCGGGCCGCGGTGATCCGGCTCGGGTTCGTCCTCCCCGCGCTCGCCTACACCGTGGCGTTCTTCGGCTATCCGCTGGTCCAGAACCTCGTGTTGTCCTTTCAGGACTTTCAGATCTCGTCGGTCTACTCGGGAACCGCGCCGTTCAACGGCGTCCACAACTACACCCACCTGTTCGCCGACCCGGCCTTCCGCGGCGCGGCCGTCAACACCGTCGTGTTCGTGGTCGGCTCGCTGTTGTTCCAGTTCCTGATCGGCCTCGGCCTGGCGAGCTTCTTCCGGCGGACCTTCCCGCTGGGCGGGGTGCTGCGCTCGCTGCTGCTCGTCCCGTGGCTGTTGCCGCTGGTGGTCACCGGCACGGTGTTCCGCTGGATGCTCAACACCAGCAACGGTGTCGTCAACGAGATCCTCAGCGCACTGCACCTGATCGACACCCCGATCCCGTGGCTGGACAGCGTCCACACCGCCATGATCGGCGTACTGCTGTGCAACATCTGGATCGGCATCCCGTTCAACATGGTGATCCTGCACGGCGGGCTGCGGTCGATCCCCGACAACCTCTACGAAGCCGCCGCCCTCGACGGCGCCGGCCACTGGCAACAGTTCCGGTATGTCACCGTGCCCATGCTGCGCCCGGTGATCCTCGTCGTGCTGACCCTCGGCCTGATCTACACGATCAAGGTGTTCGACATCATCCGGGTGCTCACCAACGGCGGCCCGGCCAACTCGACCCAGACCATCACCACCTACGCCTACCAGTTGTCCTTCGGCGGCCTCGCGGAATTCGGGCTCGGCGCGGCAGCCGGCAACGTGCTGATCGTGTTCGCCCTGGTCTTCGCGATCCTCTACGTCCGGTCCTCCCGAACCGAAGCGGCGGCGAGCTGATCATGACGACGACACTCGGCGGGCGGGCCAGAACCGTGCTCGGCGTCCTGATCCTGGCCGTGCTGCTGTTCCCGCTCTACTGGATGGTCAACGCCTCGTTCGAGACCAACGCGCAGATCGCAGGGCCGTCGCCACTGTGGTTCCCGATCCACGGCACACTGTCCGGCTACCGCGACGCGCTCGGCCAGCAGGGCGGGCACCTGCTCGCCTCGGTCATCGTGGCCGCCGGCGTCACCGTCCTCACCCTGCTCGTCGCCACGCCCGCGGCCTACGGTCTCGCGCGGCTGGGCTCCCCCGGCCGGCGACCGCTGCTGTACGCGCTGCTGATCGTGCAACTCGTCCCCGGCATCGTGATGGCCAACGCGCTGTACCGGATCCTCGCGTCGTTCGGCCTGCTGAACTCCGCCGCGTCGCTGATCCTGGCCGACTCCACCCTCGCGGTGCCGTTCGCGGTACTGGTCATGCGCGCGTTCATGGTCTCCGTGCCACGTGACCTCATCGAGGCCGCGAGCATCGACGGCGCCGGGGCGATCCGCACGTTCCTCCGCATCGTCGTGCCGGTCAGTCGCAACGCGATCGTCACCGCCGGGCTGTTCGCGTTCCTGTTCGCCTGGGGCGACTTCCTGTTCGCGGCCACGCTCAACCTCGGCTCGACCACCTGGACCCCGATCACGGTCGGCCTCTACGACTTCATCGGCGCCGGTACGAACACCACCAGTTGGAACTCGGTCATGGCCACCGCCGTGCTCGCCTCGCTCCCGGTCGCGGTGCTGCTCGTGGTCGCCCAGCGCTACGTCGCCGTCGGCCTGTCCGCCGGTGCGGTCAAGGACTGATGGCTGCCATGAAAGGAGAACCCGTGCTGCGGTTCCGCGGTAGCGAGCACCTGCTCGCGGTCGAGCCTTGGGGGCCGGACAGTGTGCGCGTCCGGGTCGGCCGCAACCAGATCCGCGACGACATCCCCGGCGCGCTCGACCCGGAACCACCCGACACGCCCGACGTGCACCTCGACGGCGCGGGGATCCTCATCGTCGGCAACCTGCGGGTCGAACTGGACGGCAACGGCCACCTGCGGTTCGACCGGGTCAGCGACGGCGCCGAACTGCTGACCGAGATGCCGGCGCACTTCGCCTGGCCCGGCCCTCGCCTGTTCAGCCCGCACGGCGACGGCTACTACCGCCTGGAACAGCGCTTCACCGCCTACCCGGACGAGCGGCTGTACGGCCTCGGCCAACACCAGCACGGCCGGCTGGACCAC
>DATBCR010000654.1:0-1632 GCA_036270375.1 Pseudonocardiaceae bacterium
GGGACCCGCTGCTCGACCAGGAGGGCGGCGCCACGGTCGAGCAGGTCGGCGAACAGCGCTGCCCCGTGGTCGGCGGATTCGACCATCCATACGCCTCGGCCGTCATAGCCGCCCCGGGCCGTCTTGAGCACGCACGGCCAGCCGTGGCGGTCGCCGAAGTCGGCGATGTCGCGGCTGGTGGTGACGGGGGCGAAGGCCGGCACCGGCACGCCGAGGTCGGCCAGCCTGCGACGCATCACGAGTTTGTCCTGGGCGTGCACGAGCGCGTCCGGTCCGGGGTGGACGGTCACGCCGTCGGCGACCAGCGCGCGCAGGTGCTCGGTCGGTACGTGTTCGTGGTCAAGGGTCAGGACGTCGCAGTGTGCGGCGAACGCTCTCAGGACGGCCAGGTCGGTGTACGGGCCGAGATCGACGTCGGGGGCGACGAGTGGGGCGGGTTCGTCGCGTGTGACGGCCAGCACGCGCAGCGACTGGCCGAGGGCGATCGCCGCCTGATGGCTCATCCTGGCGAGCTGGCCACCGCCAACCATGCCAACGACGGGAAGGCCGGTACGAGGGTCCACGAGCAGGTGAGCCTAGCCGCAGCGCGCCTTGCCGCTATTTACCGCCGCTATTTGCCGTCGGCAAGGTCGGTGATCAGGCGGCAGGCTCCCGCGTGGGTTTCGGGCAGCGGCTCCAGCCAGACGGCTGGCACACCGATCTCCTTCAACTGCGGGTCGACGCCCAGTTTGTCCGCTGTCAGCCAGCGGGTGGCCGCCGCGCGTTCGGACAGGCGGCCGTCTCGTTCGGCCAGCACGGCCATCGTTGCCGGGCCGATGGTGGCCAGGGTCTGGCCGCCGTCGAATGCCGTTCTCAGTACGTCGGCCAGCAGGACCATGGCGGCCAGGCGGGTCCAGCCGGACGCGTGTTCCAGGTCGGCGGCCACCACCACGAGCACGTATCGTGACCGGGCGCTGAATCCGCCGGCCGCCGCCGCTCGGTAGATCTCGTGTAGTCGTGCCCGCAGGTACGCCGTGTTGGCCAGTCCGGTGAGGCCGTCGCGGACCTCGCCGTGGGCCAATTGGTGTACCAGCACGTCCGACCATGCCATCGCGGTTACCCGCAGTAGTCGGGCCGGGGTGGCGTCGGGATCCGCGGCGACCATGCCGTCGTGGTTGTCCGGGACCGTGAGCACCGCGTGCAGCGCTGCCACGTCCTGCAGAGTCTCGCCGAGGCCCGAGCCGGCCTCCGCGCGCGCCCTGCCCAGTTCGACCAGGGCCTCGTCCGGGTCGGCGCCCGCCAACACCGCTTCGCAGACCAGGTCCACCTCGGCGATGGCCCAGTCCGTTGGGAACGGCCACCCGGACGCCAGGCTGGCCGTTCGCCATCGCGCTCGTAGGGCGTGGAACGCCCTGGCCGAGTCGCCACGCCACGACTGTGGCGACACCTCCCGCGTTCCCACTGCCGCCTGTCCTCCTGTTGGCCGAACCACTGTCCCCGTTGATCGCTCTCAGTCACCAGACGCTACGGATCCCCCGATATGACGCGAAATTCGCCCACAACTCGGACACGACTACCGTCCGCGACAGTCGTTCGGCGATCCGCCATGGCGAGCGGGATTCAGGTCCGTCACACTGACCCCCGGAACCTGAG
>DATBCR010000655.1:0-4247 GCA_036270375.1 Pseudonocardiaceae bacterium
GGGCGGCCTGCGCGGCGACCTGCACGTGGATCAGCTCGCGCGGGTACGGCCGGGTCACGCCCTGCCATTCGCGCAGCACCTGGTCCAGCTCCGACGCCGACAGCATCGGCACGCCGGACAGCGTCTGCGTGGGGTCGGTGACGCCGGTGGCCAGGATGCGGGCGAAATGGTCGAACATCCGCTCGATGGTGGACCGGTCGAACAGGTCGGTCGCGTACTCGATCCACAGCCGGAAGCCGTCCGGCTCGTCGAACGCGTTGATCGCGATGTCGAACCGGGACGTGCCGAGGCCGAGATTGCCGTAGCGCAGCCGTAGTCCGTCGACATCGCGAGCGGGGCTGGCCGGCATCATGTCCATCGCGACCTGGAACAGCGGTGTGCGGCTGAGGTCGCGCGGCATCCGCATCCGTTCGATGACCTTGTCGAACCCGACCTCACCGTGTTCCTTGGCGCCGATCGTGACCTGCTTTATGCGGCCGAGCAGCTCCGCGAACGACGGGTCGCCACCGAGGTCGAACCGCATCACGTTCATGTTGGTGAGCAGGCCGACCACGTTCTCCAGGTCGGTCCGGTCGCGGCCGGCGTTCGACGTGCCGACGACGACGTCCTCCTGGCCGGTGTGCCTGGCGAGCATCATCGCGAACGCCGTCATCACGACCATGTACGGCGTCGCGGCGTGCGTCGCGGCCAAGGTTCGGGCCTTGGCCGACGTTTCCGCGTCAAGCTGGCACTCGTAGGAGTCGCCTCGGGAGGACGGGACCGGGGGGCGCGGGCGGTCGGTCGGCAGGTTCAGCACCGTCATACCGCGGAGCTGGTTCTCCCAGTACCGCAGGTGCCGCTCCAACACATCGCCCCGCAGCCGATCCCGTTGCCACACCGCGAAATCGGCGTACTGCACGGGTGTGTCGGACAACGGCGGCACGGCACCGGACCGGAACGCCCGGTACACGTCGGTCAGCTCGGACAGCACGACTTCAAGGGACCAGCCGTCGAAGAAGGCGTGGTGTGCGGTGAGGAACAGCAGGTGTCGGTCGGGCGCGAGACGGAACAACCGGAACCGGATCACCGGGCCGGCGGCCAGGTCGATGTGCCGGCTGCCGTCGGCGACCAGTTCGGCCAGCAGCGCGGTTTCGCTGACGCCGGCCCGGTCCTCGACCTCGAAGGCCATCTCCTGCGGCGCCCGGACCACCTGGTACGGCACGTCGTCGCGGACCTCGACGACGCTGCGCAGCGACTCGTGCCGCCGGACGATCTCGGCAAGCGATCGGCGCAGTGTCGGCACGTCCAGCGGCCCGTCCATGTGGATCGCGGCCGGCACGTTGTAGGCGGCGGCCTGGCTCTCGTCGAGCTGGTCGACCAGCCAGAGTTGTTCCTGCAGCATGGAAAGCCGGGCCGGCACGTCGAGCGGACGACGCGGGATCCCGGTCGGCGCCGCACGGCGTTCGGTGAGTTGCCGCACCAGCGCGGCACGCTGCGCGGGCGTCAGGTCGGACAGCTTAGGGGTCGACTCGGCCACCGTCGGACTCCTCCTCGACTGGGGATTGCGCGAGCAGTGCGGCAATTTCGTCGTCGGACACCAGGTTCAGCACGGTGTCCTCGATGGCGCGGGCGACGGCGTGCACGGCGGGATCGGTGTAGAAGGCCTGGGTCGGCAGTTGCACGCCGAACCGGTCGTCGATGCGGTTAAGCACCAGGACGACCTGTAGCGAACTGCCACCCAGGGCGAAGAAGTCGTCCGTCGCGCCGATCTTCGGGCGGCCGAGAACGTCGGTGTAGATCGCGGCGACCTGGTGTTCGGTGTCGGTGCGCGGTGCGGTGAACGTGGTGGTGGCGAACGATTCCGGCGGCGCGGGCGGCAGCGCGGACCGGTTCGCCTTGCCGGTGGCGCCAAGCGGCAGCGCGGGCAGCGTGAGGTAGCCGGCGGGGATCATGATGCTGGGTAGGAAGCCGGCCAGGTGGGTGCGCAGTTCGGCGGCCGCCGGCGGGTTTTCCGGGTCGTGGCACAGGATGTAGGCGACGAGGCCGTCACCGGACGGCGTGTCGTGGCGCAGGGTGACCACGGCCTGGCGGACCTGTGGATGCCGCGCGAGGACCGTCTCGATCTCCTCCAGCTCGATGCGCTGGCCGTGCAACTTGACCTGCGCGTCGATCCGGCCGAGGAACTGGATCCGCCCGGTTTCGGTCCAGGCGGCCAGATCGCCGCTGCGGTACGCGCGGCCGTGCGGCTCGAACGGGTCGGGGACGAACTGGGTCTCGGTGAGTTCTGGCCTGTTGTGGTAGCCGCGGGCCAGGCCGTCGCCGGCCACCAGCAGTTCGCCGGCCACGCCGCGGGGCACCGGGTTGCCGTAGCGGTCGACGAGGTAGATGCGCCGGTTGGCCATCGGGCCGCCGATCGGCGGTGGTGCCGGCCAGTGCCGGTGCGCGCAGATCTCGTAGGTGCAGCCGACCGCGGCTTCCGTTGGGCCGTACAGGTTCATGAACATCCGGCCGGGCGCCTGCCACGTGTTGACGAGTTCCGGGCCGCACGCCTCACCGGCCACCATCAGGTGGGTGAGGTCCGGGTAGTCGCCGGTCGGCACGCGGGTCAGCACGGACGGGGTCAGGCCGGCGCGGCTGACCTTTTCCCTGCGTAGCAAGGCAGCGAGGCCGGCCGGGTCGATCATGTCGTGGTGCGGCACCGGCACCACGGTGGCCCCGTACGCGAGGGTGGCGAGCAGTTCGCCGACGCCGACGTCGAAGATCAGCGGTGAGAACTGGAGCACCCGGTCACCGACGCCGAGTTCGAACGCCACACCGAAGAAGTCGAGGTAGCAGGCGACCGCGTGGTGCTCGACGAGGACGCCCTTGGGCCGGCCAGTCGAGCCGGAGGTGTAGAGGAGATACGCGCCGGAATCGGGGGTGGCCAGTTCGGTCAGGGGTTCGGGTTCGGTGTCGTCGCACCACAGTTCGTCGAGCATGATTACCGGGCAGTCGGGCGCAGGCACGGCTATCTCGGATACCGTGACCAGGGCGGAAATCCCGGAGTCGGCGAACACGAAACCGATGCGCTCTCTTGGGTGCGTCGGGTCGACCGGCAGGAACGTGGCCCCCGCGGCCAGGACGCCCACGATGGCGGCGGGTGCGTCGAGGCCGCGCGGCAGGGCGACGCCGACGACGTCGTCACGGCCGACGCCGAGTGCCCGCAGCCTGGTCGCCAGCACGCCGGCTCGTCGGCCCAGTTCCCGGTAGGTCATCGACGTGCCGGCGAACACGGCGGCCAGCGTGTCCGGGTGGCGGCGGACGCGGTCGAAGATGAGCTGGTGCACCGGTCCGCGGTGGTAGGGCCGGACCGGGCCTCGGCCGAACTCGGACAGGGCGAGTGATTCGTCCGCGTCCAGCAGTGGCAGAGCGGACACCGGGATCGCGGTGTCGTCGGCGACCGCGGTGAGCACGTTTCGGATGTGCCGCAGCAGCGCCAGGATCCGCCACTCGTCGAACAGGTCGGTGGCATAGTCCGCGATCAGCGTCGGAGTGTCCACATCGGACAGGTCGACGGTGATGGCAAGGTCGTGGCGCAGCAGGTCGGTCGGTACGGGGATCCGTTGCGGGTCAACGGGATCGTCGACGATGTGGCAGACGACCTGGAAGTACGGGTGCCGGCTGGCGTCGTGGGGTGGCGCGAGCCGGTCGACAAGGGTGGCGAACGGTACCCGCCGGTGGGCGGCGACACCGCGTAGGGCTACCTCGACGCGGTCGGTCAGTTCGGCGAAGGTCGGGTCGCCTGCCACGTCGGTGCGTAGCGGCAGGGTGTCCGCGCACGGGCCGATCATGGTGCGGTATTCGGGCAGGTCACGGCCGTTGACAACGGTGCCGACGACGATGTCGTCCTGGCGGGTGTAGCGGGCGAGGACGGCGTGCACACCGGCGAGCAGGACGGGCTGCACGTTGGGGTCGGCCTTACGCAGGCGGGTGATCGTGTCCGGGTCGACGGCGGCCGTGACGCGGCGGGCGGCCAGGCTGGGCACGGCGGGGCGGGGGCGGTCGAGGCCGAGTTCCAGCGCGGTCGCGCCGTCGAGGCGGTCGCGCCAGTACGCGATGTCGTCGTCCAATGCGCCGGCGTCGAGCTGGTTTCGTTGGTGGGCGGCGAAATCCGGGTAGTCGATGTCGCTCGGGTCGGTCCCGCCGGCCAGCAGGAGATCGAGTGACCGCGCGTCGCACGCGACGCGGTGGGCGGTCAGCATCAGCACGTGGGTGTCGCCGGTTCGCCA
>DATBCR010000656.1:0-4264 GCA_036270375.1 Pseudonocardiaceae bacterium
CGCCACCGTGCATCCGTCCAGCGCGCAGTACAAGCTGACGTCGAGCACCGCGATCTACACCCAGGCCGGCTCGGCCGACGCGGCCGCCATCGGCAACCAGTTAGCCGCATTACTACGGCCGTCAACCGGTTTTTCGCTGCCGGTGCTCAGCTCGGCCACCCGGCGCAACCACGCGGCCGACTGCGGTATCGCACTGGTGCTGACGAGTGCGGGCAACCTCGGCGCCGAGGGCTACCTGCTCGACGTGACCAGCAACGGGGTCGTCATCACCGCCGCCGAACCGGCCGGCCTGTTCTACGGCGTGCAGACCCTGCGCCAACTCCTGCCGGCCGCGACCGATGCGACGACGCACCAGCCCGGGCCGTGGACCGTGCCCGGCGGGCACATCGCCGACCAGCCGAGGTTCCCGTACCGGGGCGCGATGCTGGACGTGTCGCGGCACTTCTTCCCGGTTTCCGTGGTGGAGCGGCTGATCAGCGAGATCTCGCTGTACAAGGTGAACTACCTGCACCTGCACCTGGCGGACGACCAGGGCTGGCGGATCGTCATCAACAGCTGGCCGAACCTGGCCACATTCGGCGGCAGCACCGAGGTCGGCGGCGGCGCGGGCGGCTTCTACACGCAGGCGCAGTATCTGGAGATCGTGGCGTACGCCAAGGCGCACTTCGTGACCATCGTGCCGGAGATCGACGGGCCCGGGCACACCAACGCGGCACTGGCCTCGTACGCGCAGCTCAACTGCGACGGCGTCGCTCCCCCGCTGTACACCGGCACCGATGTCGGCTTCAGTTCGCTGTGCGTCAACAAGGATCTGACGTACCAGTTCGAACAGGACGTGATGGGCGAACTGGCCGCGCTGACCCCCGGCCCGTTCCTGCACATCGGCGGCGACGAGGCTCAGTCGACGAGCGCGACCGACTACAGCACGTTCGAGGACAAGGTGCTGCCGATCGTGTCCACCGACGGCAAGCGGGCCATCGGCTGGCACGACGTCACCAAGGTCGACCCGCCGACGTCGTTCGTCCCGCAGTTCTGGGGCACGACGCAGACCGACGCGCCAACCGCGGCGGCAGCGGCCCGCGGCAACAAGGTGATCATGTCGCCGGCCACCCACGCGTACCTCGACATGATGTACACGCCCGCGACGAAACTGGGCCAGAACTGGGCCGCGTACATCGAGGTGAAGGACGCGTACGGCTGGGATCCGGGCAATTACCTCCAGGGCGTCACGGGTTCGTCCGTGCTCGGTGTGGAAGGCCCGATCTGGTCGGAAACCCTGCTGAACATGGCCAACATCGAGTTCATGGCATTCCCACGGCTGCCCGCGCTGGCCGAACTGGGCTGGTCGCCGGAGTCCACGCACAACTGGAATTCGTTCCGGCAGCGGCTGGGCGCGCAAGGCCCTCGGTGGACCGTGCAGGGCGTGAACTTCTATGCGTCACCGCAGGTTCCGTGGGCACCGGGCACGGTGGGAGGCGTCGACTAGCTGTACTCGGCCGGGACGTTGGTGACACGCGGGCGTGTCGGTCGTTGACGTAGCGAAGACCTCCGGATGCGGTGGAGATAGCCGTCTTCACCAGTCCGGAGGTCTTCATGGCCCACCGTAACGCCCGCTTGACCCTGCACGGCCGACTGCTCCTGATCGACCGCGTGTGTCGCCAGCAGCGCCCGGTATCGCATGTCGCCAAAGAGCTCGGGATCTCCCGGCAATGCGCCCACCGCTGGGTCGCTCGCTTTCAACTCAATGGCCAGGCCACCGACCTGCAGGACCGCTCATCACGCCCGCACCACTCGCCCAACCAAACCTCCGCGCAGGTCGAGGCCCGCGTTCTACACGCCCGTCACGAGCACCGCCGCGGCCAGGACTGGCTCGGCCCCGAACTCGGCATTCCGGCCCGCACCGTCTCACGCATCCTGCGCCGCCACCAACTGCCCTACCTGCGCGAGTGCGACCCACTGACCGGACAGATCATTTCGCGCTTCGAAGACCACCGCCATCCGCTACGAACGCGAACGGCCTGGCGAACTGGTGCACATGGACGTCAAGAAAGTGGGCCGCATTCACGACGGCGGCGGCTGGAAAGCCCACGGACGCGAACACGGTCAAACCGGTGCGCAGAAGCGCGCCAGAATCGGATTCGACTACGTCCACTCCATGGTCGACGACCACACCCGCCTGGCCTACTCCGAGATCCTGCCCGACGAGAAGGGCCCGACCTGCGCCGGCTTCCTACGCCGGGCCGCTGGCTACTTCGCCGAGCACGGGATCGCCCGGATCGAACGGGTCATGACCGACAACCACCTCAGTTACAAGCGCTCCCGTGATGTTCGCGACGTGATCACCGTGCTCGGGGCCCGACATGTGTTCATCAGGCCCCACTGCCCATGGCAGAACGGGAAAGTCGAGCGCTACAACCGCACCCTGCAGACCGAATGGGCCTACGCTCGGGTCTTCCTCAGCAACAGCGAACGCAGTGCCGCACTAGACCCCTGGCTCGTGTTCTACAACACTCGACGTCGTCATACCGCACTCGGAGGTCTGCCACCGGTCAGTCGCCTGTGACTGTCACCAACCTCATGGCCGAGTACAACTAGCCGCTCGGTAATCCGGTTGCCGGGACGGGTCGGCACCGGCAGGGTGTGCCGGTGCTGATTCGACGCGAGACGCCGGCTGACGTGCCGGGTATCGGGGATACGGTCCGACGGGCGTTCGCCCAGCCGGACGGACCGGCGCAGGCGCTCGACCACGGTGATCTCGTCGACGTGCTGCGTGCCGGTGACGCCTGGCTGCCGGCGCTGTCCATGGTCGCCGAGGAGCCGGACGGCATCGTCGGTCACGTCGTGTGCACACGTGCTTCCGTTGGTGGCGAACCGGTTCTGATCCTCGGTCCGCTCGCCGTCGTCCCGGAGCAGCAGCGGACCGGCGTCGGGTCGGCGCTCGTGCACGCGGTACTCGGCGCCGCGGACGCGCTGGACGAGCCGTTGGTGGCGCTGCTGGGCAGCCCGGTGTACTACGGCCGCTTCGGTTTCCGGGACGCGGCCGAGTTCGGGATCAGCCCACGCGTAGCTGCCTGGCTGCCGTACTTCCAGGTCCGTCCGCTGGCCGCCTACCGATCGTCACTGCGTGGCGAATTCCACTACGCGGTGGCGTTCGACAAGTTCTAGCGGTTCGGGCGCAACGTCCACACGACGGTCATCTCGCCGGTGACCGTGCCGTCCTCGGTGCGTAGTTCCACGGTGACCGGAAACTCCGGCCGCGCACCGGATGCCAACTCGGCCACCACGTCCGCGATCGGCCGGCCGATCCGCGCCTCGGCGAGCACGGCGCCCATGGCAATCTTGCGGTAGCGGATCTCCGCGCTGACCGCGAGCGGCACCGCCCACGCGAGTTCGTCGGTGAAGGCGGCCAGCACGACTGCGCCCGACGCCGACTCGCCGAGGCTGAAGATGGCGCCCGCGTGCGGCCCGGCAACGTGGTTGTGGTGCGCCGGATTGTCCGGCATGCGCAGCAGGGCGCGGCCGGCGTCCAGCTCCAGGTACTCGAGGCCGAGCGTGCGGACGAACGGCACCACCTGCGGCATCATGGTTTTGATCGACTCGACGTCCATGGAAGTCATACCGGCAGCGTACTCGGCGGTAACTTCGAATGCTACCGACGAGTAGCACTTAGGTTGAGTGTCTCAACTGGCAACAAGCACGCCACCGGAGGCCGCCATGGCAGACAGGACCAAGTACCTGCTCGACGAGTCCGACATGCCGACCCAGTGGTACAACGTGATTCCCGACCTGCCCGCGCCGCCACCGCCGCCGCTGCACCCCGGCACCGGCCAGCCGGTCGGCCCGGCGGACCTGGCGCCGCTGTTCCCACAGGCACTGATCCTCCAGGAGGTCAGCGGCGAACGGCACATCGACATCCCAGGCGAGGTACTGGACGTCTACCGCCTGTGGCGGCCGTCGCCGCTGTTCCGAGCTCGGCGGCTGGAACGCGCACTCGGCACACCGGCCCGGATCTACTACAAGTACGAAGGTGTCAGCCCGGTCGGCTCACACAAGCCGAACACCGCGGTGCCACAGGCTTTCTACAACGCGGCCGAGGGCGTCACGAAGCTGACGACGGAAACCGGCGCCGGCCAGTGGGGCAGCGCGTTGGCGTTCGCGAGCGCGGTCTTCGGACTCGAATGCGAGGTGTGGCAGGTAAGGGCGTCTTACGACCAGAAACCGTACCGCCGCCTGATGATGGAGACGTACGGGGCGAGCGTGCACC
>DATBCR010000657.1:0-8210 GCA_036270375.1 Pseudonocardiaceae bacterium
CTGGGTCCGGTGGCGGCGCAGGGTTTCCAGCAGGTCGGGCCTCGGCGGCGTGCCGGCCAGCGCACTGAGCACGTGGTGCCCGAAATAGCCGAGGAGCGCTTCCTGCCCCGGGATCAGGCCGAGCCGGTTGTTGTGCGTGTGCAGATAGCTGACCAGCAGGATCTGCCGGCGCTGCCACGACGATGTGTGTTGGCCGCCAAGGGAGATCGCCGGCAGCACCTGGTCTGCGGCTGCGGTCACCGCGTGCCAGGCGGCCCGGACCGCCGTATGGAACGGGTCGTCCGCCAGGTTCGGCGCGTTCGTCAGCAGCGCCTCAGCGTGCCGGACGAGTGCGTCCCGACGCTTGTCGAGCAGTCGCGGCCAGGTGGCCAGGAATTCGTCGAAGACGTAGGGCGACCACAGCACGCAGTAGTGCGCGAAGAACTCCGCCATCACGGCCGTGCTGACCCCGGTGCCGCACAGCCCGTGCAGCATCGTCGAGAACGCCCTGCCGAGCCGGCGGCTGTCGTTGCCGTCGATCTCGCGCAGTGTGCGGAAGGCGATTTCGCTGCTGCGGTCGAAGAAGTCCTCGGCTATGGCGACGCCCAAATCACCGCCGTACTTGGTGAATTCGGGCAGGTAGTCCGCCGGTCGAATGGTGTCCGCCGGATGGATCTCGTCGGCCTGCTGGTCCTCAAGAGCCGCCATCGTCGGCTGGGCCGCGCGGAACGCGTCGACGTCGAAGTCCTGTCCGCTGGGGAACTCGGCAAGGTAACCGGCCAGTTTGGCGGTGACCTCACCGAGCACCTGCTCTGCGCCGGACTCGGCGAGCCGCAGCCGGCACCGAATGTGGTGGCCCCCCTGCCAGTAACGCAGGAAGAACATCCCGGACACTTCGTCGGCGGCCCGCAGCGCGGCCACCACGGGGGCGAGGCCGTCGACAAGGAAGCCGTCCTGCGCGCCGTAGCGATGGACGTGCAGAGATCGCCAGACCTGATGCTCAGCCATCGACATGGTGACCCCCTGGCATGGTGTACTCGACGAAGAACTCCTCGGCGTTCGCCGGGCCGTCAATGGTGTAGTCGTCGGCCGCTGGCAGGCACTCGTGGAACAGCACCGTGCCGCCGTCGGTGGACCGCGCCTGTTTGGCCAGCACGTGCACGAGAAACGGGTCGTGTGCGTCGAAGAAATGCGGCTTGTGCAGTCGGGCGCTCCTGGCCTCCAGTGCCCACTGCCGCAGTTCCGCTTGCAGGTCGCGTTCACCGGTGGGCGCCGGTCGCGGCGCGAGCATCCGGAAGAAGCACTGGCGCGGCAGGCCGTGCGCCCGACGCCACCGGTCGAACTCGGCCAGCGCGGCCAGTTCCTGCCGTTCCAGCCCGTCCAGCGCGGGCAGCTCGTGCACCGGGAACCGCCAGGATCGCCGGTCCAGCACCAGATCGCCGAGCAGCACCCGTGGACGGGTCGCGGCGCCCGTCGTGCCACGGTCCAGTTGCTCCCACAGGCCGCCCCGGTAGGTCCTGGTCGGCGCGAACGCGCACAGGAACCGGTAGAACGGTGGCGCGGCGGCCGGATAGAGGAAGTTCAGCGGGACGAGGTCAAGCGGCTGGTTATCCACAGCGGACACCAGTGTCAGCCTGCGGGCAACGGGGTCCGCGCGCACCGCGAGGTCGGCGACGGTGAGTACCCGCTCCGCGTTCGAATCGGCTACCGAGCCGGGATACTCCAGCTCGAACGGCGTGAGCCTGGGGTGCAGGTTGAAGTTCAGGCCGAGTACGGCCGTGATGTCCACCTGTCGCGGCGTGGTGCGTGCGATGTGTTGGCGCAGCACGGGTTCGAGGTAGCCGGCCGGCGTGAGGAGGTCGCAGAACCGGGAGAAGAACACGCCGTGCCCGGTGGTGACCCCGTTGACGACGGCCAGGTCGCCGCCGAGCTGGATCCGGTAGGCGGCCGACCGCCACGGTGGCACCTCGGCCGGCAGCCGGTCGGCGAACGCCCGCAACTCGTCCAGATCCAGTCGGAGCACCGCGTCGTCGGCGCGATCGGTCTGCAACAGATCGAAGAACTCACGACGCAGTGCGCGCACCCGCTCGGCGTGCGGGTCGCCGACTCCACACATCACGGCGCCGGCCTCGGCCGGTGACAGCGCGGCGAACTCGCGATAGACGTCGACGACGCCGACCCCGGTCGCGTCTTCGCCGAAACGTCGTACGAAAAGCTGGTACAGCCCCAGTTTCTCGATCGACGCGTCGTCGAGCACCGGCAGGATGCGCTGGAACAGCTCAAGGTGGCCGGCGTTGCGGACGAGCACGGCCGGGCGCCAGCTCACCGGGTCCGCGCGGGTGCCGACGTCTTCGTAGATCGCCGCCCGCATGGCCTCCTTGGCGGGCGGCTGGCAGCCGCATATCTCGACGAACCGCTGCACCTGCGCGCGCAGTTCGGCCAGCAGGCCGGTACGGTGGCTCGCGGTCGCCGCCGCGTACTCGTCCTCGATGCCCTGCAGCCGGTCGAAAACCCCGGCGCACTCCCAAGCCTGCGGATTGTCCAGTGCGCGCAACAGATCGGCGACCACGCCGGCCGTTCGGACGGTCTGGTCGGGCAGGCCGAGTCCACGATGACACAACCCGACGCGCACCAGTTGGTCGATCGTGGTGACCGCGGTCGCCTCGTCGAGACCGCCGGCCACTAGCCGCTGCCGCAACCGGCGCTCGGTCAGTCCGTGCCGGCCGAGTGCCTCGACCAGCAGCCGGACCAGGTCGGTGTACCGGGCGTCGATCACCTTGTCGTCGTCGAAACCGTTGTCCGCGCCCTCGATCGGTCTTCGGACGAACCGGACCTTGTCGCCACGCACGACAATGCTGTTGTTCAGCCGGATTCGGAACAGGTCCGGCGCGCCGTCGATCCAGCCGAGTTGGTGCGTCATCCAGGCGAGCAGCCCAACACTGAGCCTGGTGACGGCGAGCCGGCCATCGGCGGTGCTCGCCGGACCGTCGAAGGGCCTGGACCCGATCTCGGTGAATGAGCCGAACGGCGACGGCTTGAACACTACCCGGTGCGCGAAACTGGTGATGGTGCTCTCCACCCTGCGCCGACGGCTCGGCTTGCGGCGCGGATCGAACACGTTGGCGGCGAAGGACATCACCTCGCGGTAAACGTCCTCACCGGACAGTTGCACGCCCCGTTGGAAGTTCTCGTCGGTGGCCAGTTCCGCCAGGGTCTTGCGCCCGGCGTCCAGTTCGGCTGCGAACACCGCTTCGGCCTCCGCCAGCAGGGTGCGACCGGCCAGGGCCGCCGCCGACCACCGGGTCAACAGCGCACGGCAGTCGGCCGGCAGCAGTGCCACTGCCGGCGAGTCGGCCGGCTCCCGGTCGTTGTGCACGTCCCGCCGCAGCCGCAGTACCGCCCCTCGGTGTTCCGCCGGCAGTGTGGGAATGGCCTCGTGCAGGGCGTCCGCCAGCCGGCCGCGCAACTCCGCGCGGTCGGCAGCGACCCGCTCGGCCTCGGCGAGCACGGCCCACGTCCGTTCGGGCACCGTGCCGGCCAGCGCGGACCGCGCCAGCGTGCCGCGCCGACTCAGCAGGTACGGGCTGAACCCGGTCATCGTGGCATCACCGCGACCTCCCAGTTCGGATCCGGTCGCACGGCGCCGACGCTGATCTGGGCGTGCGCGCCGCGTCCATGGGCCGCGAGGCCGTACGCGGGATCGACCACGTTGACGTCGAAGCCGAGCACGGGATGGCTGCCGAGGCCCACCGCGTGCGCGGACAGCGTGACGGCCTCCACCGCGGCGCCGACGACCAGTTGTTGTTCGCGGTAGCCCCGCGTCCCCCGGCCGCGCCGTCGGTGGTCCCGCCATCCGGTGACGTGCACCGTGAACGCGGCCAGTTCGATGTTCACCGACTCGGCGAACAGGGCGTTCTGCAACACACGCGCCGAGTCGTCGACGGTGCCGGCGCCGACGGCGATCAGGTCGTGCGTCCCCGGCCGGTAGCGGTACCACCCGGACGGGATCGCCGCCGTCCGGTGCACGGCGCAGTGGAGTTCGACGTCCGCGGTCGCCGGGTCGCCGCCCACCTGTCGCAGGGCCGCCAGCGCGTCCGTCGTGTGCCGAAGGACGGTGGCCAGTTCCAGCGCGCTCGCGGGCTCGCCGTTGAACAGCATCCCGTTCGACGTGCGGCGCAACATCTTCTGCCGGTCCAGCAGATCCACCCTGGCCACAGCGGGCAGTTCGACCACCCTGCCGTCGTCCGGCGCCGGCTGGTCTTCCGGTATCGGTTGCGGCGTTGTGCGGACGCATGATGCCGCGTGCATGGCGTCGAACAAGTCAGACGTCTTGATCAGTCGCGAGCGTTCCAGCACGGTCGGCCGGCCGAGCCCGTCCCCGGCCTGTTCGGCCGGTTCGCTTGCGGGAGGGCCGAAGGCGACCACGGCGTAGGCGCTCTCGCCGGTGCCGTCCACACCGAGCAGCCCGTTCAGTTCGGCGTCGGCGAACTCGGTGTGCACGTCGACGTGCCCGTACTCGGCGGCGGCAAGGCGGACAGCCCTGCCAAGCGCGACGCCGACGTCGACGGCGCCGAGCCGGAAGGCGAAGTCGCCGTACTTGTAGAAGTTCTTCCAGAACCTGTTGGCCAGTACCAGAACGACGGACGGCAGCGCGGGCACGTCGAGCACTGCCCGCAACCGCGCGCCGGAGCACGGCCGGCTCAGGTCGACCAGCTCGTGCCGGTACGGGTCGTAGTGGTGCACCTCCCGCCGGGCCGGCAACAGGACGTACGCCTCGGTCGGATACATCGCCCCACCGGACGGAATCGGGCGCCTGGTAACGAATCTCGGCCCATGATGCGCGGGCACCGGCCGGTCCGGGGTCGGCGGCAGGCCACCGCGTGGATCGAACCGCACCCTGCTCACCCCGAACGTGTGGAACAGCAGCCCGCCGAGCCGGTCCAGTTCGGGATCCCCGGCCCCGACGGCGATCCGCCGCCCGCCGGTGTGCACCTTGACCGGCCACGGGCCGTCGTCCCAGTCCACGTGCCAGCCGTCCGGGTTGGCCGTCAGCGGGTCCTCGCGCAGCCGCGCGATGTGTTCTGTCACGGGAACGGGTGCGGCAGGCATCCGACCTCCTCGCCGTGCGCCAGTTGACTGCGATACGGAATGCCGACGCCGCCGGTCAGCCGGGGCAGATCGCGGGTGCGCCGGTGCGGGTGGCCGAAGGTCATCGGAACCAGGCCCGGCACGATGACCCGCACGCAAGCCAGGCCGTGCCGGCCGGCCTCCGGCATGGTCTGGTCCACCACGAGCACGTCGAGTCCGGCGCCGAGCATTCCGTCGACGGCGACGTCCAGGTCGGCCCGGATGTCCATCGCATCGGCCCGGATGGTGCGTGTCGCGGCGGACAGTTCGACGGTGTCGCGCACGCCGTCCAGCAGGAACGCGTACCGCTGGCGCGCCTGTGGCAGCGACCCGACCAGCGAGTGGTCCGCCATCCGCAGGACAAGGCCGGGATCGGCCAGCATCCGCAGCGCTTCCGCGCGGCGGCCCGGATATCCGTCCAGCGCGGCGAGGATGGTGCCAACCAACTCGTACAGGCCGCCCATGACGGCGGCCACCTGATCGGGATGCGCGCCGGACCCCGTCAGGATGGCGGGCCCGTCGTCGTCTTGACGCTGTGCCAGCAGCCAGAAGGACGGCATCCCGTATTCCATTGTGGACTCGAAGCAGCGGAAGTCGAAGCCGGTGAACAACGTCGACTTGCCGAGCAGTTCGTCGAGCCGTCGGTCCGCGCCCGGCAGTAGCACCTCGGGCAATGCCAGCTTCCGGTACCAGGTGAGCAGGTACGAGTCACGTTCGGCCACCTCGCGCAGGCCGTGCAGGATCGCCTCCTCCACCGAGTTGCCCAGCGCGCAGCCGTTGGACGTGTCGTAACAGAACGAGACCTCGCCGTCGTGTCTTGGGCCCCAGAACGCGGCGCGCTCGGGGACCAGCAGCGGGCCGCGCTGGCGAAACGAGTAGGCCCACACCCAGTCGACGACGGTGTCCTTGTCGAACTCCTGGTACCGGAAACCCTTGGCCTGGTACGACTCGGCGGGGTGGGTGCCCAGCGTCGGCGGGTAGAGCGCCCGGTCGGCGACCTCTGCGTAGGACGCCCTCACTGCTGCCGCCCGCCCGCCGCGGTGCAGCCCCGCGTACCGCTCAAGGCCTTCCAGGACCGCGATGGTCCTACTGGCGCGGTAGGTGTTCGCCCGGCCGATGGCCGGCTCCCGCCCGCCCCACCGGGTCGGCAGTTCGACCGAGCAGGCGCCGAACGGGCTCTGCAGGTCCTGCCGGACCTCTTTGAACAGGCCGAGTCCCGCGAACAGGTAGTCGCGCCGCACCATGCGCGGATCGAGTTCCGCCGTGCGCAGCACATGGGGATCGAGCTTGGTCAGCGGTGCGGCTGGGTTCGTGAACACCGGCACCGTGGGGCCGCAGGGGCTCGCGCACACCCGGCAGGTCGAGTCCGGCAGCAGCGGCTGCCGTTCGGTGCCGCCGGTCGAGCCGTCCACCACAACGACGTGATCGCCGCTCGGTCCGGCGGCCAACCGGGCCGCGACGTGCTCGGCGACGATCGCCAGCACCGCCGGCCCGAGTGTGCTCACGGTCGTGTCGCGGCCGACCGACTCGACGACGGTGTCACCCCGCAGGTCGGGCCCGTACGCCGAGTTCGCCGTCCTACTGACGAGGCAGTGCGGGCAGCCGGGCCGGCCGGGCGACCAGAACGGCCCCACGTAGACCATCGACCGCCATGTGCCGACGAACAGCAGCGGCTGCCCGGTGACCAGGCAGTCCACCAGCAGGTCATGGTGGTCGGCGATGCGGTCGAGATCGGCGACCAGCACAGTGGCCGACTCGCGGGGGACCGCCGCGACCAGCCGGTCGGCCACGAAGCCGGCGAGAAAACCGTTGCCCACCACCGGAACGGACATCGGCAGGGTGGACGTCATGCGCGTTCCTCCTGCCACGTCGCCCGGACCACGACCGCGTCCTTGCCGAGGAATGGCAGCGATCCGGAGATGTCGACGACGTCGGCCGCGCCGCCCTGCTTGGCCACCACGGCGACCGCGTCCGCCCAGGTGTCCACCGGCGGGGCGAGGTGGGCGACCCGGGCGCGCGGCCCGCCGGCCAGTGCGTTCAGCAGAGCGCTGTCGACGGCGTGGCCCTCGTCGATGCCGACACCGATGCCGGTGCTGTCGTCGGCCATCCGCACCGCGGCCCGCAGCAGGCCCGTCGGCAGTTGTTCGACCGCCTGCGCGCACCATGGCCGGTCCGCCACGGTCAGCGCGCCGGTCAGGTACGCCCGCACGGGACTGATCGCCCGGCGCCGTTCGCCGACGCGGACCCAGTCCTGCTTCGCCAAGGGCAGGTCGAGCGACAGCGTGGCCTGCGAGCGGTACCACGCCTCGGCGGCCGACCAACCCGCGCCGTACCAGGCGTTCCCGTCTTTGGTCAGACGGCCGGCCAGCCATTCCAGGGCGAACAGCACCGACTGGTTGCGGGCCTCGCGTGGCGCGAGTGCAAGGCACTCGAACCGCCGCGTCACCTGTATGTCCACAGTGGACCACGGATCGGCCAGCACGCAAGCGCTTGCGGACAGTGGCAACTGGGTCGCATCGCCCTCGCCGAGCGCCAGCAGCGGGCCGGTCACCTGGTCGGTCCACGCAGTCGTCACGGCCACGATCCGGTCCGCGACGGCGATCAGTTCGGCCGGGTCGTTCGACGCCGCGATGTCCGGCCGAACCGGCTCGTCGGACAACGCGGCCACGTCACCGACCGGGACAGGCGCGGGTGCCGGGCCGTGCCGGCCGCACACCGGATGGCGGCGCATCACGTGCGTGCGGACGACCGGCGCGATCGGTTCGGCCGTCGTCACGCCGTCCCGCCCGTCCAGTTCGACGCCGGCCAGTGCCGCGAAGGCGTGCTGTGCCACGTGCAGCGCCCCGATCGTGGCCGGCGTGACGGCCGGCGGCAGGTCGGCGGCGGCACCGTTGACCGGCCGTGCGACGGACCGGTACACGCACTCGACGCACCAGTCGCCGCCCGCCCGTGGCGGCACGGCGACGACGTAATCGCCGCACCTGGCGAGCACGCCGACCGCCTGACCCGTGAGCGTTTCCTGGCAGCCGGCTACCGCGAGCAAGTCACCGTGGTCGACCGCGAGCAGGACCTGGGCCGCCGAAGCCACCTCCGGCAGCCTGACC
>DATBCR010000658.1:0-2310 GCA_036270375.1 Pseudonocardiaceae bacterium
CCCGACGGCGGCGAACTGGACGTCCTGCCGCCCTTCGCGGGCGGCTGAATCGGACATTTTGTCGCCGCCGCGCCATGGTGAAACGACTCGCAAACAGGTGAGCCAGGTCTCACGAAAGGCTCACTTTCCGTGATCGAAGCCGGGTCGGTTTCGGTGCGGTAACGGGTCGCTGACCTGATAAAACTGTGAGAATCACCGAGGTTGCCTCATGTCAAGGTGACTACCGTCACAGCTTCATTAATTTCCGATCTCGGATTTGTTTACGTACGGTCGCTACTCGGCTGGACCCGACCAGCCAGCACGACCCGTACGACCCAGGCAGTCGAGCGCCGAACCCTGTCCACCGGGTGCCTGGGAACCAACCCCGAGCGAAGGTCAACTGCCGGACAGGGACGAGAACCGCCGAAGGGTGCGCGAGCGCCGTTCGGCCGCCAGGTACGACCCGCCACCGTGCGGGCGGCCCGACGGGTCGGCACGACCGACCGGTTCGCGAGTGCACCACGAGCAGGCGCGGTGGGCGAGAGGGAAATGGCTTCCATCCGAGGCAAGCACCGCAAGCAGTCCCGCGTCGTCCGCGGCGTGGCGAAAGTTGCCATCGCCGGCGTCGTGATGAGTGTGCCGCTGACCATCGCGGCCCTGCCAGCCAACGCGTCGAGCGTGAACTGGGACGCGATCGCCAAGTGCGAGAGCGGTGGCAACTGGGCCGACAACACTGGCAACGGCTACTTCGGCGGCCTGCAGTTCACCATGGGCACCTGGCACGCGAACGGCGGCCAGGGCGCTCCGCAGAACGCGTCCCGCGAGGAGCAGATCGCGGTCGCCGAGCGCGTTCTGGCCACCCAGGGCATCCACGCCTGGCCGATATGCGGCCGGCACGCCGGCGACGGCGGCACCTTCGCCGCTCCGGCGGTGCAGAGCACGCCGAAGCGGATCGTCACGCCCAAGGCGCACCAAGCCCCAGTCGCCACCCCGAAGGCGGCGCCCGTGGTGAGCCAGCAGAGCGCACCGGCCGGCGACTACACCGTCGTGTCCGGTGACACGCTGTCCGGCATCGCGCAGAAGCTGGACGTGCAGGGCGGCTGGACCACCCTGTGGAACGAGAACAAGAGCATCGTGGTCAACCCGAACCTGATCTTCCCGGGTCAGGCCCTTGCCACGAAGTAGTTCGACCCGCTCGGCCCGGTCGCCCGCACGGTGACCGGGCCGGGCGTCACGGGCAGTTGACCCATTCCTCGGTGCCGTCGGTGAACGTCTGGCGCTTCCACACCGGGAGCCTGCGCTTCACATCGTCCACGACATCGGCGCAGGCGGCGAACGCCTCGGCCCGGTGCTCGGCGGCCACCGCGACGGCCAGTGCCACGTCGCCGACGGCAAGGGTGCCGATCCGGTGGCTGGCCGCGATGGCCCGCACACCCGCTGGGCCGTGGCGTTTGGCCAGGTCGGTGACCACTTCGGTGACCACGTCGGCGGCGCTGGGATGGCCGACGTACTCGAGTTCGCGGACACCACGGCCGTGGTCGTGGTCACGCACGACACCGGCGAACGTGACCACCGCGCCCGCCGCCGCGTTGTCCACGAGGGCGGCGTGCTCGTCGACGGACAGCGGGTCCTCGGTCACGGTTGCCCGACACACCAACGCAATCCGCGCGTCGGTTGAGTGGGTGTGCGTGGGCGTGTGGTCGCCGCCGGCCAGTTGGTCCAGTGCGTGGTCGAGTAGGTCGGCCAGTACGCCGAGGCCGTCCTTTACTCCGCCGGTCGAGCCGGGCAGGTTCACCACGAGGCTTCGGCCCGCCACGCCGGCAACGCCTCGGGACAGCACGGCCGTCGGTACTTTCGGCAGGCCCGCGGCGCGGATCGCGTCGGCAAGGCCGGGTATCTCGTAGTCGAGGACCGACCGGGTGGCCTCCGGGGTGCGATCGGTCGGGCTGATGCCGGTGCCACCGGTGGTGATCACCAACCGGGCGCCGGATGCCACGGCGTCGGTCAAGGCGACGGCCACCGGGTCGCCGTCCGGGACCACAACCGGTTCCTGCACATCGAATCCGCGCTCGCGCAACCAAGCCACGATCACGGGTCCGGTCTTGTCGGCGTAGACCCCGGCGGCGGCTCTGTTCGACGCCGCGATCACAATGGCTCTTTGTGTAGGCAGTTCGCTCATGGCGTTCGCTCCCACAACCCGGTTTTCCCGCCTTCCTTGCGTTCCACCCGAACCGCGTCCAGCACCGCCGCCGGGTCGACGGGCTTGATCATGTCGTGCAGCGCGAGGCCGGCGCACGCCACGGCGGTCAGCGCCTCCATCTCCACGCCGGT